>NZ_JACJPJ010000071.1:0-23802 GCF_014696015.1 Oculatella sp. FACHB-28
CACCGTAAAACCTTGTGCTACTCCAAATCCCTTGAGATGTTGAAATGTTCACTCCGTTTGCTGCTTCACTATTTGAAGTATCGAGCTATTCCTCTACCTACTTAACCATTACGGTTTCAGCAACGCCTTTTCTGCATCAGTCATTGTTATTGCTCTAGTTGCGTTCAAACTTGTGGGGTAGTGCCTAACTCTTCACCGATCAGGCTTCGCAGTCGTGCCAGTAGTTTTGTTTTCTCCTCCTGATAGGCTTCTGATGCCTCCAATTTGGCGATCGCCTTATCAGTCATGCCCAGATAATCTAACACTCGCTGCTTAGGCTTGGGGCAATCGTCAGTCCAGTAGTTTTTCACTCGATAGTAGTAGAAATAGTCTTTTCGCCCCTCCGAAGTGCACGTGTGAACTCGTTTGCGGCGAATGAAGGACATGCTTCTGTAGTGCCTAACTCGTCATCCATCATAGCAAAAGTTGGGCACAACAAAGAGCTTGCTTAGCCCGATGACGAAGCTGAGCGGAGGCTTTGTCCCGCTTGCGAAACCATTCCCGCGAGAGATTGACCGTTTGGGCAACCTTGCCCAACCATTGTTTGCTGCCATCAACGGTGCCAATGCCCAACGCTGCTCAATAATTTGGCGATCGCCCCTTCCATCTAAACTGCACGACGCTTTTTCCCAGACTGACGAAGACGCTCCCTTCTAAAAATTCTTGCGACACAACCGTACAGGTTTGATTCAGTCAATTGTTTACTGAATCGCCTGGATTTAGTGTCCGTTGCTACTTAATCTCAACCCAATTACACCCAAAACAATCAAGCCGATGGAGATGATTTTGAGAGCGTTAGCTGGTTCTCTAAACCACACAATGCTGACAATGGTAATTAAAGCTGTTCCTAAACCTGCCCATATTGCATAAGCTGTAGTAATTTCCATCTTCTTTAACGCCATCGTTAGGAAGACAAAGCACAGTCCATAAAAGCAAAAGATTAGAATGCTGGGAAGGGTTTTAGTAAAACCCTGTGACAACTTCATGCAGGTAGTTCCAGCAACTTCAGCAATAATAGCCAAGCCCAAATAAAGCCACTGCATGAAATAATTGCCTTGTGATGTTACTAACCAAAACGGAAAACCAGGTCATCTGTTAACGATAGCACCTCACTTCGATTAACTCATGTGCCTCTGCTGTCGTCACCAGTGCTGTTACTCTAATTTCGAGAAGACATTTAGAAATTGCGGATAGCGTCCGAATGAGTGCTTTAAATTAAAGCAGGTTCACGAACATAGGTTGAAGAGTCACCTTTGAGTGCCTGACTCAATTTGCCATCAATGCTTTGTGGGCGATCGCCTACGATGGTGACTCGCTGTACTCGTCGGGGTTGCCCTTCATAGTCATAAATGGCGTAGTGTTGGGTCGATCGATTGTCCCAAAATGCAACATCTCCGACTTGCCACTTCCATCGAACTGTATTTTCTAAACGTGTTACATAGGACTGCAACAGCCGCAGCACATCTTTTGACTCCGTCTCAGATAGCCCCTGGATGCGTTGCACAAATGCGCCAATGAACAATCCCCGTTCACCTGACTCTGGATGTACCCGCACAACAGGGTGCAGGGCTTCATACAAGGTTGAGGTAAATACCTTGTGGTAATCCTTCAGGGCTTCAGAGGGAGTAATGGCAGCGGCAGCATAGTCATAAATATTACTATGGACTGCCCAGAGTTGATCGGCAAGGGTGCGAAGGTGAGTGGGTAAATCTTGATAAGCAGTGGCTGAATTCGCCCAAACGGTATCGCCACCCACAGGAGGAATCTCAACGGCTCGTAAGATAGAACCGAGCGGAGGGCGATCGACAAACGTCACATCCGTGTGCCATTCATTAGAACGGGTGGCTGTGCGTCCATAATCCAGATCCAGGACTTCAGTATGCTCTACCAGCGGAGGCAGGGTGGGATGAGCTGTTGTAATCTCACCAAAGCGACGAGCAAAAGCAACATGTCCGGCTGCATTGAGAGATTGTTGTCGAAAGAAAATGACCTTGTATTTGATCAATGCCTGACGAATCTCTTGAATAAACGTGTCGCTTAGCTCACCACTCAAATCTACGTTAAGAATTTCTGCACCAATCCGTGCGGATACAGGAGAGAGTTCAAAGGTTGTAAAGCTCACAGTTATTTTTTTCCCTCTAAAGAATCATGAGTACAGCGATCGCAGTAGGCAATCGATCGCCCATTAAAAGCAGTGGAAACTCCGGCACTTATAGCGCGTGGGGTTACGATCTAACCGTGGTTGAAAGAACTGGAATCATTAGTGCCCATGTGCCTTATCCGGTTCTCGAATACCAGAAACCAGGCTTTCTCGCACTTCAATAAACTCTTTAGACGAGCGCAAACTTGCAGTGGATTCTTTACCTAGTCGATTGGCAAACGGATTGGTAATATCTTTCACAATTCGACCCGGACGAGCGTGCATCACTAAGAGGCGAGTTGAAAGTAACATTGCTTCTTCAACATCATGAGTGATGAAAAAGATGGTCTTGCCGGTACGATGCCAGATATCTCTTAAGTGAGTCTGCATTGATTCTCGGGTTAGAGCATCAAGCGCACCAAACGGCTCATCCATCAATATCAAGGATGGATTAGCTGCTAATGTACGGGCGATCGCTGCACGCTGCTGCATTCCTCCTGAGAGTTGATAGGGTAACAACCGAGCGGCATAGTCTAGTCCCACCATCTCCAGATAATAGGAAACTCGCTGCCTGCGCTCTTGCTTTGAGATCTGTCGCATTTTGGGTCCAAACTCGACGTTCTTGGCGATCGTCAGCCAGGGAAATAAGTTAGGACGTTGAAAGACAACCCCTACATTTGCATCCGGTTTGGTATGAGCTTTGCCAGATACCGTGACTGTTCCTTGTGTGGGTCGCTGATAGCCCGCCAATGCTCTCAAAAGCGTCGTTTTGCCGCAGCCTGATGACCCTAGAACGCACACAAAATCTCCAGCTTTGATTTCCAGATTGATTGATTTCAACACTTCAACTTGGGCATTTCCCGCTCCAAAGGTCAGCCCTAACTCAGAGATCTGGGCGATCGCCTCACCTCTGACTGCTGGGTTAGAAGGAGAAATCACTGTTTGGGAATAAGCATTCATAGATTTTCTAGCTCAATGATTTAGATGTACAAAATGCGCTCTTGGTAAGCGTCCTGATCAGGTGCAGACGGAATCGCCTTTTGCTCAACCATGAATGCTGCCGTATCTTCCAACGCCTTTGCAGTTGCTCCTGGTTTATCTGATGTACCAAAATACTTGGCATCTTTCTGCTCAGAAGAAGTTAACCAGATAGATTGCTGCGCCTGGATTGCGGCTTCTTCGGGGGCAACTCCCAATTCAGATGCTAGTGCGTTTACAGCCTCATCTGGCTGATCACGATACGTCTGCACTGCCTGGTCAAGCATCGCTACATACTGCTTCAGCACATCAGGATACTGTTGAGCAAACTCGCTCCGCGCCACTGCTACCGTAAAGGTGGCATAGCCTCGCTCTGCCAAATCCTTTGAAGTCGTCAAGATTGTTCCTCCATCCTGCTGAAGCTTTGATAGAGTGGGTTCCCAAACGTAGCCACCATCAATATCTCCGCGTTGCCATGCTGCTAACATATCGGGAGGAACCAGATCTAAAACGGTTAATTCATTTTGCCCGATGCCTTCCAGCTTTAAATAAGACAGTAGTGAGTAGTGACAAGTCGAGCTAGATGGAACAGCAATCTTCTTACCGCGCAGATCAGCCGCAGTCTTAATGGTGTCTCTCACAACTAAAGACTCCGCTTCGCCAATCAGGTCATACAGATAAAAAATATCGTAAGGAATGCCGCTAGAAATTCCAACTGCGGCGGCTGTAGACCCTAATACGCCAAAATCAATCCCTTTTGCAGCCAGCCCTGTATTAACATCTCGACCTGCATCAAACCTGAGATATTCCACTTCCGAGTTGGGAAAGGCTTCCTTTGCTAAACCTAACCCCTTTGCCAACAGCTCAGACCCTGCATAGACCTGATATCCAACCCGAATCTTTTGGGGGGCGGCTGTCCCTGATGCTGAAGATGCAGCGGTTGTCGATTCTGGAGTAGATGATGCTTCAGGAGATTGGCTAGTGCAACTAGAGGCAACCCACGGTAAACTCAAACCCACTAACCCAAACAACACATGTCTTCGTTTCAATGACATAGGAATAACAGTTGAAGAATTGAATACAGCAAATCGCTACTTAGCTATCACGACCAATCCAGGGAAGCTGTGTTCTTTGTACCCAGCGAATTCCAGCATCAATCAGAATGGCAATAATTCCCATAATGATGATGCCGACGAAAATTACATCACTTCGCAAAAATTTGCTGGCGTCTAACACCATCCAGCCAATTCCAGACACCGCAGCGACCATTTCTGCTGCTACCAGGGTTGAGTAAGCAACACCGATCGCAGTCCGCAATCCTGTAAATATTTCTGGCAAACACGATGGCAAAATCACGTAAAAAAACAACTGCCACCCTTCTGCACCCAGTGAACGGGCTCCATTAATGCGATCGAGAGAAATTCGTTGTACTCCCGAAATCACTGCTAGAAATAGTGGTGCAAATGCTGCCAGAAACAGCAGGGCTATCTTTGAAGGGTTTTCAATGCCCAGCCAGATAACTAAAAGTGTGTAATAGGCAAGGGGGGGTAGCGGTCGGTAAAACTCAATGATTGGGTCAAGCGCAGCTCGGATCGGACTAAAGAAACCGCATAACATACCCAGGGGGATTGCAGTTGCGATCGCCAGCACCAAAGCGACTCCCAACCGATACATACTCTGGTAAATGTGAAAAAACAGAGAGCTTCCCTTGTACCCATCCCTTAGGATTTCTACAAATGCAGACCAAACTGCTAGCGGAGTGGGTAGAAAAAGAGGATCAACCCACTCTAAAGCAGTGGTCAGGTACCAGACGAATAGAATCACCAACACCGAAGTAAGAGAAATAAATCCCTCTGTGGTCGAGAGCTTCCTTAAAAGCGCCCAGTATTGAGAACCAACGCCACGGTTAATACCGGACGGAGCATTCCTCTGCTGACTCGTTTTGAGCACCATAAAGAGTAAATCAAGCAGTGAAGTGTAGTATGCCATTAAAATACTACGGTTTGTCGCCCGATTTTAAGTAGTTTTAAAAGCTTAATGTTTGCTTCGGTATGGAGCCGCCTGAAAACGACCCTTGTGGCATCTGCGGAGCAGCACGCCTATCAAAGCGGCAGAGCCATTTATTCAGATTAAGCATGGGATGCTCTCGAACTACTTGATTGAGCAACTCAAGCACCCATCCATTCCAATGTCCCTTGCGTAAGTCTTAATTTGTTCTAGTTCAGTGGTTTTGTCTCCCGAAAACCCCTGGTAGACACTCTAGCGAATTAGACAACTCTCTTGCGCGAGTGAAGAAGCCTCTGCTACTAACACAACCTCGCCTTGTGCATCAACCCGCCATCCTTGTGCTTCTGCAATTGAGCTAGGCACATCTGTTGCAGAGCTACGAGAATCATCAGGAGAAGCCGCTAATTGAACAGGTGACTGCACGTCATCTAATACATTACTGCCGCTCAACGGTTCATAAGGACTGGTTGGCAAGCCACCCCTGCCACTGCTAATAAATCGGCTAGTAGCGCGATCGCCTCCCCCCCCACAGGCTTGGCTGATTTCTGTTGTTACAGGAGCATCAGGCAGCTCAACAGTTCCCTGGCTAGGATCAACGTCAGGAGTTGTGATAATGACCTGACCACTTAATGCAGGATTAACCTGCGAAATGGCAGTAATGTCATTGCTGGGTAAACGCTGCGGGTCCAGTTCAGTTGGATCATCGGTTTCCAACAGTGTTTCAAGTTCTGTTCTACTGCGAGGTGCTAAGCCTAAAATACTTTGAGATGTAATGCTGACTTCACCTCCTGAACCGGCAAAAGCATTCGCAGTAATGTCACTGTTTTCTGAAGGGACAGCCACAATAAAGTCAGCATTAATCGTGATATTGCCACCACTACTATCATTTAGTGCTCGGGCAGAGATAAGGCTGCGATCGCGCATCAGCAGGATATCTAAGTCTTGTAAAACAATATTTGCACCGCTTCCTGCTTGAGTTTGTGCTGTTAGCTCTCCCTCATCCAAAAGAACAGATCCAGCACTAATTGACAAATTACCTGCCGCTCCCAAGTCGTCCCCTTCCACCGTCACTTCTGCTCCATCTCGAACTATCAACTCCCCGGTTGTAATCCTGACATCCCCCGCTTCTCCAGACCCCGTAGACTCAGCAGACAAAGTACTGCGAGCTTCCCCAGTCGTGCCTTCTACTAGGATGAAATCAGTAGCCTGCACATCCAGAAAACCACCTTGACCTTGACCTCGAGTACGAACTTGAACAATCGCTCCATCTTGAACGGTCAATTCTCTGGTTGTTACTGTTACTCTTCCGGCGCTGCCAGTACCGTTAGGTCCGGCGTTAGAATTTAGACTACTGCGAGAGCTTCCATTGACTCCGATCAGCTGGATAGAATCAGCAACTACCTCTAGTTCTCCTGCCTGTCCATCACCCCGAGTCGTCGTTGTAATAATCCCTCCGTCTTCAGCAATCAATCTCCTGGTCTGAATTCTTAAATCTCCGGCATCGCCTACGCTGCCAGCTTCAGTACGCGTACTCAGTTCACTACAGTTTGCAGGAATACAGCCCGTGACTTCTACCTCTGTCGCCTGTATATTCAAACTTCCAGCGTCTCCCGCTCCTCGGGCTTCCGTAAAAATCCTTCCTCCATCGCGGATGCTTAACCTCCCAGTTTCAATAGAGATATGGCCTCCATTTCCCGAACCCAGAGCGGTTGCAGATATAAAACCGTTATCATTTAGCACCCTTACAAAATCAGTAGTTTGCACCGTCACGTTGCCTGAATTAACTTCTGCTCCAGTTCCAGTTAATAGCCGAGACCGATCTAGAGTCAGGGATTCAGCTTGAATATCGATATCACCTCCAGTGGTTGAGACTTCGCTTCCACTCGTAATTGCTACTGCACCTGTAGAATTGAACCTAAAGTTTCCGAGCTGATTATCGTTTAATTCATTACTGATGCAGAAAGTTTGTCCAGTTGAAAGGCAACTTGCTCTAATCACTGAATTGTGAGCATTAATTTCGATACTGCCTCCCCCAGCATCTGCAAGAATCACCCGAGATCCGTCGATTATAAATACGTTTGCTCGGGCAATGCCCGTCGGAAAGACTAGGTGGAGTTGGCTATTCACAAACTGTAAATCTACGACTCCTGGTTCTGCGAGTCCACCTAACTCAATGCGACCACCTGGAGCTATGAGAACGCTACTAGTTAACCTAACGTCACCTCCTACCAGTACTAAAGCTTCACCTGGCTGTACCTGTAGTCCATCAACTGCTTCACCTATATCGTCAATTCTTCCAGCTTGATGGATGATACTTTGGGGTGCCCTGCCAAATTGCAAACCGATCGGAAGGTTCACAACTAGAGTGGGAATAGGTTGGGGAGCAGTAGTACTGAACTCCCAATCGTCAAACTGTAAGCTGTCTGCTGTACTTGCCAGAAATGAGCCTCTGGTATCTAGCTTTGCATTTTCTCCAAATAAGATTCCATTGGGGTTGAGCAAAAATAGATCGGCAGTACCCAATGCACTGGGAGAGCCTACACCTAACGTCCCTAAAATCTCAGAACGGTCATTTCCTGTGATTCGGCTCAGGATATGGGTGATTCCAGACGGATTTTCGAAGTAGACACTGCGGTTCTCAGGAATATTGAACTCGAAGAAGCTATGGAAAAGAATGCTTCCTCGCTGAGTGCCGCCTCGAATTTGATTTATTGAAGGGGCGAGCGATTCAACTTGCGTCTCCAAATTGCGATCTGGGGCAGTATCAGGGGTGAGATTAGATTGAGCAAAGGCACAATGTTTAAATAAGGTAAGCACCCAAACCAGGATTACAGAACTTGCTAATCCAAGCCTCCAAATCTGCAACCACCTACGCTGAAACATAAAATCACTTCATCTTTTGCAATCTCTAAGATGCGATCGCTCCAATGCTTCGCGCCCAAATTTCAAATGTACTTATAAGAATCTTAAATAACATAAGTACAATAAAAGCCGTAGTTTACTTCAGAAAAGTTAATTTTGCTGATATAAGTTGGACTGCTTAAAAACTGAGTTCTGAAATTTATTTCAACCAATCTTTATAGAATCTTTAAACAATCACTTATTACCGGATTAATCAATCGAAGTAGTTTTCAAATACAGCGTTGCTCAATCCAGGTATGAATTGTATGCTGCGCGGATAGGTTACTCCCGCTACAACTCATCCTTCAGACCAGCAAGACTAATTATTGCCGTTGCGAATAACAACTTACTGATAAAGTTTCAGTAAACGTATTGTTGACCTCCAGAGGAACATGTCAGTATTTACACAGATATGAAGTGTGTTGGTACTGCAAGCAAGACAGTTAGAAAAAAGGCGCCGTTAAAGATTCTCAACGATTGCATCAATTCCTGATTTCAGCATTGATTGCATCAGCAGAGAAATGAAGCATTGTAAATTTACTAACTTTAAGGAGGCAAAGGCTCTATGAATTTCAAGTCTACTTTAATCTGTCTTGGGTTGATTGCTGGTAGTACTGTGGCTTTACCTACTGAAGCTCAAGCAATAGCCCTTTCTATTAACAGCAATACTGCCACAAAGTCAGTAACCTTTGATGAACCTATTGTAATTGATTCTATTCAAATACTTACGCCTAGAAGCGGTGTTACGGCTGTTGCGTGTCTTCCTGGACTACGATGCACTTTTAGTGCAGGTGGAAGAATTAGTAGTAGACCTTCTACCCTCACTCCAAGGGCTAGGTACAACAATCCTTTTGGTGGCGCTAGTGTTAAAAGGTTAATACTAAGAGCGAGATCGGGCTCGTCTTTTCGAGTCAAAGTTAGGACAGTACCTGAGCCTTCTACTGTACTAGGTACGTTAGTGGTCGGTACGCTTGGTGCAAGTCTATTGCAGAATCGCAAACAGCGACAAACTCAATAAAATCTGGCTTTTGCTAGCCTTCTGTATAAATTGTGGTGCAGCTCCGTTGCACCACAATTTACGTTGTTAAAGCAGATGTGTTGACGGGTAGGGCAAGCATTCATTATCTCTACGACAAGGTGAATATTGCTCCTCTTACACTGCCTGAGCCTCTACATCTTGAAAGTTGATGGAGTTCCGCCATGCTTGGGGTGAGGTATTGTGAAACTGACGAAATTGACGAATGAAGTAGCTGACATCTGCATAGCCAACTATTTCAGCAACCTGACTGACGGAGTGAGCTGTATTCACTAGCAGTTTACGAGCCTCGGCCATTCGCCGTTCGGTAATCCACTGTTTTACCGTTCGCCCCGTTTGACTTTGCACCAGGTTAGTCAAATAGGCAGGAGAATAACCTGCGGTTTGAGCTACATCGGTGAGGCTAATGGACTGGTGATAGTGCGCTTCAATAAAGCGAAATACTTTAGCTAGTTTGGGGTTGTTCGGGAAAATGGATTTAGGGTTTGCTGGAGCAGCGTTTGTCGCAGATAGAGATTCGAGCTGAGGGTTGGCGTACCAGTGTTTCAGGGTTTCCTGGCGTTGCAGACGAGTGGCGATCGCCAGCAAAAACTGTTCCACGGTACAGGGCTTAGTTAGGTAATCATCTGCTCCCAATTCCATTCCTCGTCGCAGGTTGGTCATGGTCACTTTGGCGGTCAAAAAGATAAAGGGAATGACTGCTGTGGAGGAGTTTTGGCGCAGGGTAGAGAGGACAGTGTAACCATCCACATCGGGCATCATGATGTCACACACGATCAGGTCGGGTAAGTGAGTTTGCGCGAGCTTCATTCCGGCTAACCCACTTTCAGCACCTAATGCGAAGAAACCCTCAAACGACAAACATTTCAAAAAGATATCTCGCGTTTGCGTTTCATCTTCAATCACAAGAATCTTTTTCATTCTATCCTTATCTCAATGCTCAAAAACAGCACGAGTTAGCCTCATGAAGCCTGCTCTGAGTGCAGATCTAAGGAGGCTACAGTTACGTTTTTCCTGCATCTATATCTAAATATTTTTTAGATAGGTTTTATGTGTAATGCACTACAGTATGATTGGAGCGCAGCGGTTATCCCTTTGGCGAAGTATGAAGAAATTGCCCTGATACAAAGCTGGTATAAGTTTATCTGTTTCAAGTCTGTTCACTATAAATCTGACTGTTCACAACCTACTCAATTAGCTAACCCTTTAATTAAACTATGCGGCAATATTACTGGCTGTCCTCCTCACCGCTATCTTCTAACCCATCTCTATCTTCTGATTCACTGTCTTCTGACTTATCTGATGCACCGATTTGCTTAGAAGCATCTACGGATGCCAGTGTAGATCTAGAGAACCTGCGCCGCCAGCATCAGCTCATTTTGAATGCCATTGGTGAAGGGGTGTATGGCGTAGATTTGCAGGGCAACGCCACTTTTGTCAATCCGGCGGACGCTCAAATGATTGACTGGGAGATTCACGAGCTAATTGGCAAGTCTATGCATGATGTCTTGCATCACTCCAAACGCGACCATACTCCTTACCCTAAACAGACCTGTCCAATTTATGCAGCCTTTAAAGATGGCGCTGTGCACCGGGTTACAGATGAAGTATTTTGGCGAAAGGATGGCACCAGTTTTCCAGTGGAATATATCAGCACACCTATGCGTGACGAACAGGGAAAACTGATTGGGGCCGTCGTCACCTTTCAAGACATCACACAGCGCAAATGGGCAGAGGCAGTTTTACACCGTGCCAACGAAGAATTAGAACTTAAAGTGAGAGAACGTACGGCTGAACTCTATCAAGCCAATGAGCAGTTAAAGGAGTTAAGTGAGTTGCGATCGCGCGTTGTGTCAATGGTTTGCCATGAGTTTCGCAATCCGCTCAACAACATTTTGCTGTCGGTTTCTTCTCTAGGAAGGTACGACACTCACTTATCGGCTGAACAAAAGACAAACTATCTGCTGGGTATCGAAGAAAATGTAGAGCGTATGACCCAGATGATTGACGCAATTTTAGTCATTGGCAAGGTTGAGGCTAAGCGAATCGAAATCCAGCCCAGCCAAGTTGAGCTTGTGCAGTTTTGTCGCAATCTTGTCTCGGAGATGAATTACGGCAGCAGCGGTCATCAAATCGAGTTCATCTGCCGCAACAAAGCCATCCCTGCAAAACTGGACGAGAAACTGCTGCGATCGATTCTAACTAATATCTTGTCCAACTCTGTGCAATACTCACCGCCGCAGAGCAGCATTCGGTTTCGCCTATCGCGACAAAAGCAGCAGGTGATCTTTCAAGTCAAAGACCGAGGAATCGGCATTCCGCCTGAAGACCAGCCTTACCTGTTTGAGCCGTTTCACCGAGGTAGGAACGTCAGCAACATCCCCGGAACCGGGCTGGGGCTGAATATTGTGAAGCGATTTGTGGATTTACAGCAGGGCACGATCGAAGTTGAAAGTCAACTTGGAGTGGGCACGACCTTTACAGTTATCTTGGACGCGGAGCGGCGATCGCTAGCTGCTCCTGAAGTTGTGGAGTAGGGGCGATCGCCGACGTCCTGTGTATTCAGGGTCAAGGCACCGAGACTAGAAAACCTGAAGCGCTCAGGCTGCAAGCACTTCGTCTGTGCAGGTCAAAACTTCAATTAGTGCATCAAGATTGTCTGCAATCAAAGCCTGGATTTCATTATCCTGACTGGGCAAGTTGGCAAACAAACGTTTGATTTCCTCGATCTCTGTCGAAGAGAGAGCATTCAGTTGGGCTTGTAGTTTCAGAGGAATCTGCATAAGAAGTGACCGATCAGGTGGTTGCTATAACTTAAGCATCGCTAATCGGTACTTCATTCGCAATCAGCCAAAATCCGTAAATAGTTGCCAAGATTTTGGGCTTCGACTCAATCTTTAGGTTTAGGGCGTGGCGATCGCTGCATCCTATGCCTCAAAGAGCGTTAAGTTCCTGCCTGAAATTCTTTTAGGAATCTGATTTAGCAGGTTCGATAGGAATCTGATCGTTGGGTTTTATCTTCTCCTCGTCCCCTTTCCATTGGTTCAGAATATCTTCGACTAAAACTTCTTTTAACCAAATCTGCACTACAACCAGCAGGGGTACTGCCAAAAATAGTCCTAAGAAGCCAAAAAAGATGGAGGAAACGACTACGGCCAACACGGTAAACAACGGTAGCAGAGATGCTTCGTGCTTCATTAGTAGAGGCACCAACACCAAGCTTTCAAACTGTTGAATCAGGAGATATAGGATAATGACAGCGCCCGCCTTCCAAGGTGTGTCAAGTAATGCCAGCAGCGTTGGCGGAGCGATGCTCAGTGTAGGTCCAATATTGGGAATAAATTCTAGTAAACCGGCTATGAGCGCGTTCACAAGCGGCAACGGCACTCCCAGAATGAGTAGACCAATATAGCTCACAACGGCAATGGTAAGCATTGCCAGCAAAGTCCCCCGGCTCCAGCCCACCAGTGATTGTTCACACTTGTCCAAAATTTCGTCAACCCGCCGACGATAGAAGGCTGGAAACGCCAGCACAAACACCCGTCGATACTGCAACGGATCGAGCAACAGCATGATCGTGATTGCTAGAAACAGCAGCAAACTTATGACAGCGCTGACTGAGTTGCTGACCAATAGCCAAAAGTTACCCAACAAGCGACTAGTCCAGTTCTGCAAATTTTGCAGCAGCGCACTGATACTGCGATTGTCTTCTAATATCTGCCCTGGAATCCGCTCTTGTAGCCACTCATATCCTGCCCGCAGTTGCTCAATCCCTTCTGGCAAAAGGGCGGTGAACTGCTGCACCTGATCACCGATTTTAGGCACAATCACCAAAAAGAAACCGGCTAAAGTGACAAACAGAATCAATAATGTGATGGCGATCGCAATTCCCCGCTTGACTCCGCTCATTTGCAGTCGCCGCACAACCCGATTTAACACCGTTGCGAAGACTGCCGCCCCAAACACGAGCAAAAGCACTTGACGAATGCGCCACATGATGTAAAGCGAGATCAAAAGGGCGATTACGCTGATCCATTGCCCTAAACGCACAAATTCGCCTCCTAAATCGCTTGAGCAGATGGAGTAACTTTAATCCGTTTCAAGCGGGTCGGCGTCCTCCTTAAGAGCGTAAGTCAGGCAAAACCTGAGGGCGTGTGCAGTACTCTAAATTTGCTTACTTCTGAGAATAGTTTGCAATAAGGCAAAGAGAATAGTAATCTGAAGACGGTTTTATTTTTTTCATTTCTCGTCGAATTTTGCTCGCCCTTATGCCAGAAACGTTCCTACGTGGCTCTATCAATTAGCAATCGCCCTTAATCCGCAATCCAGAATAAAGTCAATGACGATTACGCTTTCTCAATACGATTATCGGGCACTGTTTCAGGATGCAGAAGAAAATGCCCCTACTACTGACGAATTTGATACGGTCTGGAAGTACCCTGAGCAGTTGGGGCAGGGATATTGGCGCGAGATTCAATTGCGGGATGGGTTAGAACTGGCGATCGCTCATTATCAATTGCACGACTCGATCGTGATGCAGTTGCCAGAGCGAGAGCATCCCTTAGAATATACCTTTCACCTTTCTGGTGGTCATACAAATCAGGGAAGTTCTGCTCGTGCTGGGCAATACTCTCTCTACGGCAGTGGCTTAGCTCCCGCTGAACTTACAGAATGGTCTGATACTAAGCAGGTTGATGTGAATGTTCACATCGATCCAGAGCTATTCACAACCTGGCTAGGTCAAACTTCAGCCTCTCTTCCACAAGAGTTGCAGCATTTAATTAAATCTTCTCCACAAATTTATCATGTTTGCTCTGGTACCACGACAGGAGCAATGCAAACAGCACTCCAACAAATTCTTCAATGCCCGTTTCAAGGCATCACCAAACGAATGTATCTGGAGAGCAAAGTTTGGGAACTGATGGCTCTATTAATAGAGCAAGAGTTAAAACGACATGAGACGACAAAAAGTATCTATCCTACTCACTCATTAAAGCCTGACGATGTCGATCGGATTCACCAGGCCAGAAATATTCTATTGCAGCGACTTGACAACCCACCTTCACTGATTGAGTTGGCGCGACAAGTGGGTCTTAATGACTGCACGCTCAAGCGGGGATTCCGTCAGGTGTTTGGCACGACAGCTTTTGGATGTTTGCACGAGCATCGCCTAGAGCAAGCCCGACAGCTTCTGGAAGAACGTCGATTGAACATCTCTGAAATTGCTCAATCCATTGGGTTTGCCAACCGCAGCTACTTTGCAGCGGCTTTTCGCAAACGGTTTGGGGTAACTCCCAGGGCGTATCTATCGAGAGATAGGAATTCCGCCTAACGTTCAAAAAATTCCGGGTAGCAGTCAGAGCGATCGCTAATATACCCACATTTACCAGTATCTTACTGAGAAGAATTCTTATTTACCTGAATAGAACAGTGGTGTGTGGCGTAGTGTTAAGACCAATTCAGCAATCGGCATTTCTAACATTTGCGTTAGTTCTAATGACTTCTCCTGCCTGGGCAGAGGCTAATTTTTCTGATGAAGAGAGGGAACGATCGGCAGCAGCAGAAGCAGAAACTCAAGAAGAATCAGTTGCAACAAGCGATATTCCTCAATTAAGTGAACTCGACCGTCCAGCAACAACCCTTTCAGAATGGGTCGCTCAATCTACAGCCGCACCTGTACCCATTACGGGAGTGCAGTTAAATTCAACGCCACAGGGATTGGAATTACAGTTGGAAACAACTGGGGTGCCTCAACCTGCCGCACCGTCTGTTGTTGGAAATGCGTTAATTGTCAATATTGATAATGCAACATTGGAATTACCCGATGGAGATGAATTTCAGGCATCTAATCCGGTTGAAGGCGTTGCTCTAATCGCCATTACCTCTTTACCTAATAATCGTGTGCGCGTTGCGATCACAGGTTCAGAAGCACCTCCAACAGTCGAAGTTGTAGAAGGGCAGGGGTTGCTGTTTAGCATTGCTCCAGAGGCAGAGACAGCAGAAGGAACAGAGACAGAAGCGATCCAGATCGTAGCGACGGATGAGCAGGATGACGGCTATAACCCGTCAAACTCCAGTACGGCAACGGGCACGAATACTCCTCTGCGCGACATTCCACTCTCGATTCAGGTGATTCCACAAGAAGTGCTTGAAGACCGAAACGTTGCTGAAGTAGGAGATGCACTTGAAACAGCAGGGAGTGTAGTTTCAGTAGGTGGACGAGGGACCAGCGTATTTGGGCCAGGTTTTCTGATTCGAGGCTTTCCATCTGACAACGGCATCTTTCGAGATGGCATTGCTACTTTTTCACTAGCCCCGTCCAGCACAATTGATCTAGAACGGGTTGAAGTTTTGAGAGGTCCGGCTTCTGTGCTGTTTGGTCAAGGAGAACCGGGCGGTATCATCAACCTGGTTTCTAAGAGACCCTTAAGTGAGCCGTTTTACTCAGCCTCATTCACCGCAGGTAGTTTTGACACTTATCGCGGCGCTCTAGATTTCTCCGGACCTTTGAATGAGGCGAGCACTGTTCGATATCGGCTAAATTTAGGCTATGAGAACTACGGCAGTTTTCGCGATTTTGTCGATGGAGAAAGATTAGTTATTTCTCCTATTCTCACGTGGGATATTGGGGAAAATACTTCTCTTGATTTGTATGGTCAATACGTTAGAAATCAGGAGACAGTTGATGAAGGGATTCCCGCATTTGGCAATGGGATTCTGGACGTTCCACGCGATCGCTTCTTTGGTGAAGACTTTGGTGAGTTTGAGCAAGAGCAGTTTAGTCTGGGCTACAGGCTCAATCACCAATTCAATGACGCACTCTCTGTAAGACACACGCTGCAATATTTGCAGTACGAACCAGAACGATATTACCCATCCTTTGACTCATTCGATGAGGCGACTGGAGAACTTTCTCGCCTCGAATACTTTGCGGGTGGCTCATATCGACGATTCTTCACCAACGCTGAGGCGATCGCCGAGTTCAACACAGGTTCGATCGAGCATCAGGTACTAGCAGGAGTTGAATATCGCCATGATGCAGAAGCTCCAGAGTTTCAATTCAGCAATCTCTACACACCGATTAATGTATTTGATCCAGTTTACACCAGAGATCCTTACGATATTAAGCCCGAGTTTTTCCGAGATGACAACATCGATACGATCAGCGTTTATCTGCAAGACCAGGTTGAACTTCTGCCTAACCTAAATCTACTGGCAGGCGTTCGCTATGATTCTGCTGACCAATTTCGCACCACTCAAAATCTAGATGAACCTAGATCAGAATTTGAGCAAACCGATAGTGAGTTTAGCCCTCGATTTGGCATCGTTTATCAACCGGTTGAGTCGATCTCGCTCTATGCTTCTTACACTCGCTCGTTTAATCCCTCCTTTGGAGCCAGCCGCAATGCGGATGCTTCAACCTTTGAGCCAGAAACAGGGCGACAGTTTGAAGTGGGAATGAAAGCCGATTTGTCAGACCAACTGAGTCTAACCCTGGCTGCTTTTGATATTCGCCGACAAAATGTTAGTAATCCTGATCCCGACGATCCTGATTTCTCGCTTCAAACAGGCGAAGTCGCTAGTCGCGGTATTGAACTGGGCTTGGGCGGAGAAATCTCATCAGGTTGGGATATTACGGCTGCCTACACTTACCTAGATGCTTATGTGAGTCAGGATACCCGCCCTACAGTGGGTAATAATTTGGCTAACGTTCCTGATCATCAGTTCAGCCTATGGACAACCTACGAAATTCAGCAAGGTGATTTAGAAGGACTAGGATTTGGTCTAGGGTTTCTGTATCTGAGCGATCGCTTCGGTGATTTAGACAATACTTTCACCATTCCCAGCTTTTTCCGAACGGATGCTGCTGTGTTTTATCGGCGGAACAATTGGCGTGCTCAGTTAAACATTGAAAATCTGTTTGACATTGAGTACTTCACATCGGCAAACTTTGACTCTCGATTAGGAGTTAACCCGGGTGCGCCTTTAACCGTATTGGGGACAATCACAGTAGAGTTCTAATGGTAGAAATGATGCCTAAGTGGAGACGTTGGAGAATGCTGGTGCTGGTGCTGCTAACGCTAGGATTAGTAGCTGCTTGCCAGGGAGGTTCTTCAACCGACAGGTCGGGAGCAATCACAGAAAACTGCACTTCAGTAGAACATGTAGCTGGGATAACCTGTGTACCCAATTCATTTGAGCGATTAGTCACGCTAGACTCTGTCACCTTTGAAGCTGCGATCGCAGTGGACCTTAAACCCACTGCGACCGTTTTCTCTAACCTTTCATCCCACTTAGGCAATCAACTGAATAACGTTGAGAACATTGGTCAATTCGGGGGACCCAGTTTAGAGAAAGTGATTGAACTCAATCCCGATCTGATCGTGGGCGTAGATTCTTACCAAACGATTTATGCTCAAACATCACAAATAGCGCCAACCGTTCTGTTCAAATTTGAGCATAGCGGTCAGTGGAAAGAGTTTTTTCAAACTGTGAGTGAAGCGTTGGGACGAGGAGATGTCGCCCAGAAGGTAATGGCAGACTACTCTAAAAGGTTGGAGGAGTTTAAAGCTGCAATGGGCGATCGCCAACCCAAAGTTTCTGTTATCAGAATTTATCCCAACAGCATCAATCTTTACCTGCGAGATTCCTTTCCTGGCACTGTTTTGCAAGATGCTGGGCTAGCCCGTCCCCCTGCTCAAGACTTGGGTGCAGAGGAAGCTCAACGCTCTGCCAATAACCCAATTCAACAGGCGATTAGCCGCGAGTTGTTGAGTCAGGCAGATGGAGATGTCTTGTTTGTTTGGACGGCAGAAAATGAGGCTGAGGCAAATCAGGAAGCCCAGAAAAAGCTAGAGGAGTTGCAGAATGATTCCCTCTGGAAAACACTTAATGTTGTGCAAAACAACAAAGTGTATCTCGTTCCAAGCTATTGGATTGGCAGTGGACCTCTAGCCGCCAATGCAATCGTTGATGACCTGTTTAAGTACCTCATTGAAGCACCCTAACCATGACAAAACATACGCTGTTTGTTTGTAGAACATGTAGTGCGACGATCGCCCATGATGATGTCACCGACGACACCATTACAGAGGGAGTTTTGTTACTTAAACAGTTACAGGAATTGAATCTGACCGAACTGAATGTGCAATCAGTAGGGTGTTTATGGACGTGCGATCGCCCCTGCTCTGTTACTTTTGCCTGTTCTGGCAAATACACCTATCACTTTGTTGATCTGCACCATGCCGAGTTTGTATCTGAATTGCAGCAGTTTAGCGAACTCTACCAGAATAGCGCTGACGGATATGTGAAACCGCCCAAAATGCCAGGAGAGTTGCGATCGCGCTTGCTAGTTAGAGTTCCACCCTTGCCGGAACCTTGAAGGAAAGATGCAATCACTATAGTAGATCTCCTCGTGCGTGAAATAGCCTAGAACCGACCCTTAGACAGTTGTTCGATGCTCAATCAACTCGTTAAAAATAGAGAAATGCTATGAAGATCAGGAGTTTAAACGATGAGTACACAGCAGAAGCATCCGGATGACAGCGCTATCACTCCTTTAGGGGAAGATCAGCAAAACGTGAGAATGCTTGGAATTGATGGCAATCGCCCGATTGATGGCAGCGATCTTCAGGTACAGAACGTTTTACCAGTAGATGGCAATCGTCCGATCGTTTTTGATGACCTTGATGTACGCGACACCCTCGAAGTGGATGGCAGTCGTCCAATTACAGCCAGTCCAATAGAGACTGATAAGACCTTGGGGATTGATGGTAATCGCCCAATTACTCCTAGCAATTTTGATGTGAAAGAAGTTGTCCACGAAGATGGCAGACGACCAATTGAAACAAATGAAGTTCAAGTTCTCAAAACGCTTCCAGTGGATGGCGATCGCCCAATCACTTCAAATAACCCAGAAACTCCGGATATGATCCGCGACTATATTGACTAGGCAGATACTCAACTCTTACCATTGCCTCCTTGTATCCGCTCTCATAGCAAAATCACAAGACTTACGCAACTATTTGCGCTCTAGTATAGCCATTCGTAATCCTAGCCCAATCAAAACACTTCCTGAAGTCAGCAATTCGCGGTTGTCAGGTTAAGCGATCGCCTAGCCTACCTGCAAAATGACCAATCATTCCATAAATTAGTAAGCACAGAGTTGTAAAGGAGAGTCCATAAATTAGCATCTGTAAGGCCACATACCCGATCTGAGCATCTACAAATTGAGGCAGAAATGCCACGAAAAGTAGAATGCCTTTAGGATTAAGAATGCTAGTAATCATCCTTTCCTATCTGAGATGCGTCACACACAATGCAGTCATTGTGAATAGGTTAACGTTTTTTTCAGCTTCCTACTATTGGGCAATTTAGACTAGGCATTTGCACTAGTCATCTTCCAACGATAGAAGTTTCTCATCCAAATCCTTGACATAAGGCTGTACTAGATCTTCTGGGACAATGCGTTTGCGGAGCGCATCGCTCACGGCTCCTTTTTCTGCAAGAAGCAGTCGTCGTCGAACTGCATCTAGCCCACTGCGATCGCTCTGCAATTCACCTGCTCGATGCTGATTATGAAAATCTCGCAGCACTCGTTCTGATTGTGCCACTCGCGCTTGATAAGATGCCCACAGTTCCTCGTAAACTGCCTTGGGTAGCACACCTGATTTTAGTAAACTATCCAATTCATCTTGAGCTGCTTTAGCTGCGATCAACTGGATCTGCAACTTTCCCATCTCCTGCATTATCTCAGAAGCATGGCTAATGTTAAGGCGTTTGATTATCCAGGGTATGACTAATCCTTGTATCACCAGAGAAAATAAAACGGCACCAAACACCAATTCAATAATGAGATCTCGTCCAGTTAAAGTGAGGGGAATCGCAACGGCTAGCGCCATTGAAAGAGAACCTTTGATATTCCCTAAGACTAGAACGTGCTGCCATCGTAGTGGAATAGGACGATCAAATCTTCGTAGTCCTGCTAGCAGTAAATAAACTGAGAGAATCCGTCCCAGTTGGTATGCCAAAATCACAAGTAGAATCGATGGCAAAATTCTCCAGAGTGTGGCTGGATTAATCTCGATACCAATCAGCAGAAAAATAAATGTGTTGACTCCAAAACCTGCATATTCCCAAAAGCTCAGCAGAGTAATGCGATCAGATGCAGAGGAACTTCGAGGTAGCCCCAGACTGCCGAAAACCAGTCCCGCGATGACTACAGCCACCGCACCCGATACGCCCAAAAATTGCCCGATCTGAAAGGTTCCCAATGCTAGAGCGACCGTCAGCAAGAGACTACTTAACGGGTCATTCAAGCGAACAAATATGGGTAGGCTCAAGTAGCCTAAAATGGCACCCACTAGTCCCCCGCCCAAAGAAACAACAAGCAGTTCCTTCACACCTTGCACAGCCGTGAGTGAACCTGTTGTATAAATAACTAAAATCAAGTTGAAAGAAATCAGGGCAGCCGCATCATTAAACAGGGTTTCTCCCTCGACAATGGTGGATAGTCGAGAAGGCACACGGATTTCCTTAAAGACTGCAATCATTGAGACTGTATCGGTATTTGCTAGAATCACTCCGATCAGCAGCGCAGGAATCCAGCCCAGCCCCAAACCATACTTCACGATCGCTGCAATGATTGCCGAAGATAAGATTGATCCTGGTCCTGCTAAAAGGGCGATCGGCTTGAAGGTACTGCGGAGACGGCTGACATCGGTATTGATTGCCGCTTCAAAAATCAAAATTGGCAGGAAAAGATTGAGAACTAGAGAGGGGTCTAACCCAATCCGATGCGAGAGAACCTCTGTAATGGGTAACCCTGCCAGCACTAACCCTGTTACATAGGGAATTTGCAACCGCTGAGTCACCAGAGCAACCACCGTTGCGATCATAAGCAAAATAATCAGAACAATGACCAGTTCAGGAATGCTGCCTGCCGCTTGACCGCTTTCAACAGGGCTGTTGCTTAACGGATTTTGTTGCGCGACCATCCACTCCATTGCCGATCCTCCCATAAGTCGCTATTCCCTGAATTCAAAGGTTAACTACTGTTTGAGTCTACAGGAATTCCCACTGTGCTTGAAGGATCAACGCTGCATCAGAGTAATGAGGTGAATGTTAATGGGGTTGAAACATCATCTGTGTTTTGCTTGGGTGATTGTGGCGATCGCGCTTGTTTCTTGCTCAACTCAATCTACCCCACAGAAGCAACGAACCATTAGAGAGCGTGAAACGTCGCTAAGGGAAGTCACGTTAGATGAGACAAAAGTGGTAATGGGGCAAACCGTATAGGTCCCTGTGTATTCACACATTTATCATTACAATAGCCCCTAGAAACGAGATAAGTATTGAGAAAATTTTTCATTAATGATAGGCTTCTTGGTGTAAGCTCGTTTTCCCTTTCTCACTTACCTAGAAACAATGGCGATCGCCCTTTCTCAAAGTGACTACTGGAATTTGGTTCAGAAGAATATAGCCGATGAGCAAACTGCATCTACCCCCGATTCGGCTGACATCACCTGGCACTATTCAGCCCAGTTGGGGCACGGTTCTATTCGAGAAATTCGGCTGCGTGAGGGGTTAGTTTTAGCAATCGCCGACTACCAACTTCACCAGGATTTGATTGTTGAGGTGCCTGAACGTGAACACCCGCTGGAATATGAATTTACGGTTGTTCAAGAGCATCCTCAACAGTCTTGTTTTTCAGAGCATTACTTCTTTTCGGGAGGTGGTTTGGCTGAAAGCAGCATCCATGAGGATGTTTCGGGTTGGCAGGTTCTCGACGTGAGTTTTCATCTGGAGCCAGAGTTGTTTCGGTTGTGGATGGGCGATCGCCTCGAATATGCACCCCCGCTGAGGGAATTGGTGAATCCCTTGAAACAAGACCGCTATACCTATGAGGCAACTCCGACGATGGCAATGCGAGCTGTCGTGCAGCAAGTTCTCAACTGCCCTTACACAGATATGACCCGGCAGATTTACCTGGAGAGCAAAGTTTGGGAACTGGTGTCCCTCCATCTGGAACAAATGCTGCATCCGCTCCAAAACCCGCCTCAACCGTCCTTTAAGCCCGATGATATTGATCGACTTCACCATGCCAGGAAAATTCTGTCGCAACACCTCAATAATCCACCCTCACTTAAAGGTTTAGCTCGTCAAGTCGGGTTAAATGAGTTCACGCTAAAGCAAGGCTTCCGCACTATTTTTGGCACTACTGTCTTTGGCTGCTTACACCACTACCGCATGGAACGAGCCAGAGCATTGCTGGAAGCTGGAAGCTTGAACGTGAGCGAAGTTGCTCGTGAAGTGGGGTTTGCTAACCGAGGCTATTTTGCGGCTGCCTTTCGCAAAAAATTTGGCACTAATCCTAAAGCCTATTCGCTTGTTGCTAAGCAGCAGGTAGGTTAAAAAATTCCTGTTAGTGATCAAAAAATTCCCGCTGTTGATCAAAGCGATCGCTCACACGTTCAATCTTACCTGTAAGCTATTTGAGAATTATTTGCAGATAAGCAAATGCAAAACGAAGTAAGGGAATCGCCTGGTTCTTCAGGTCTGATTTCCTTTCCCTGGTGTTGGCGTGTAGAGGCATGATGAATCAATTACAGCGATCGATTTTTGTGGCAACGGTGCTGTCAGTTTGCTGTGTCCAATCGGCATGGGCAGAAGTCAATTCAGAAGATTTAGAAGTTGGGAATTCTGGAGGCATCAATTCTTTAGAACAGGTGGGTGCAACCAGCAGCATTCCTCAAATCAGTGAGTTAGAACCTTCTGCAACAACTGTTGATGAGTGGATTACCCAAATTGCTCAGTCCTCCATTGTTGAAATTACTGGAATACAGGTGAATCCGTCGGATTCTGGACTCGAAGTAACCCTGGAAATAACCGGAACGCAGCCAACACCGTCTACATCTGTTGTCGGAAATGCATTGATCATCAATATCCCTGATGCGGTGTTATTTTTTATCTGATGCAGATGAGTTTCAACAGTCTAATCCGGCAGAGGGAATTGCGCTAATCAGTGCAACAAACTTACCCAATAACCGCGTGTGAGTAGCCATTACTGGAGCAGATGCACCTCCAACAGTCTCCATCAACGGAGTAGACCAAAATTTAATATTAAGTATCACTTCAAATGCCCAAAGCATTGGGGCAACTGAAGAGGACGCTATTCAAGTAGTAGTAACGGATGAGCAGGAGGAAGGGTACATTGTGGATAATTCCACGACTGCAACCCGGACTGATACGCCCATTCTAGAAGTTCCTGGTTCGATTCAGGTAGTTCCACAGCAGGTGATTCAAGAGCAGAACGCACTACGATTACCTGATATTTTTCGTAACGTGAGCGGGATTGGAGAAGAAGGCGGATTTGGTGATGCGCTGGATCAGTTCAACATTCGAGGGTTTACGGCAACGGGTCAAATATTTCGCAATGGAATTCGGGTGCCCAATGTTTTTTCGCCCCTAGTTGAAACAGAAAATTTGGAGCGGGTTGAAATTCTAAAGGGGCCCGCATCGGTGTTGTGTGGTGCACTTGAGCCAGGCGGCATTATCAATTTAGTGACTATGGTTACAGCTCAATGCAGTAGACTTCCTGCATGAATCAAGAGGCATGTGCCAATTCATAGTTGAGTAAGCCAGCAATCAGGTTCAAGCGCAAGCCAAACCGTTTTCTGCGGTTGCGATAACGTCCTGCAAA
>NZ_JACJPJ010000072.1:0-159228 GCF_014696015.1 Oculatella sp. FACHB-28
GCGCCAAGGATAGTAGGATTCGAGAAATTGTCGCCTGCACTGCTTACACTTGTAGCATTGTCTCCCTCGACGATGCCCGTTCTTAGCGACTTGAGTTGAATTACATTGAGGACATTTCATTCTTCTATCATGCCAAACCAAGCATTACCCTTGCAGCAACGCCAGTTAGAAACAGTGTTGGGAGTTCGATGGATGATTGAAGCAGTTCTTTTCGATCTCGATGGAACGTTGCTCGATCGGGATGCCTCAATTAAGCGATTTATTGCAGCCCAATATGGCAGACTCGGCAACTACTTAAGCCACATTCCTAAAGCCGATTACGTTAGCAGATTCATTGAACTAGACTGTCATGGTCATGTTTGGAAAGATAAAGTTTGTCAAGAACTGGTTGCGGAGTTTGGGGTAAGAGGTTTAGGTTGGCAGGCGTTACTTCAGGATTACGAGACACAGTTTCAGGCTCATTGTGTTCCATCTCCTTTTCTCGCTGAGGTATTAAGTGAACTGAAGCAGCAAGGCTACTTGTTGGGCATCGTGAGTAATGGTTTGGGAACGTTTCAAACTCGTGCGATTGAAGGATTAAAAATTCAAGATTATTTTGAGGTGATCTTAATTTCTGAAATTGAGCAAGTGAGAAAACCACAAGCAGAAATTTTCCACAGAGCTATGAAGCAATTGGGAGTAACTTCTATTAGAAGTGTGTTTGTTGGCGATTATCCTGAAGCAGATATTATGGGTGCAAAGAATGCTGGAATGAGAGCGATTTGGAAACGGAGTTTGAACTGGGAGGAGGTAAAAGGAGCAGATGCAACTATCACTGAACTCAATGAAATTCCCTTCGTTCTTCAGCAGTTTGAGAGTAGTTGACAACAGGTAATAATTTCAATGCACCACCGACTTTTCGTTTACGGAACGCTCGCCCCAGGTCGACCCAATGAACACGTTCTAGCGGATGTTCCGGGAGAGTGGGAGCCAGCAACTGTCACTGGCATGTTGCTTCCAGAAGGCTGGGGTGCAGCGGTTGGCTACCCAGGCATTGTCTTGGATAAGGATGGCGACGGAATTGAAGGTTTTCTCTTTAGCTCCGAGAGGTTGACTGAGCACTGGACTCGCCTGGATCAGTTTGAGGGTCAAGGTTATGAGCGTGTCCTAACGACAGCGAAGCTCAAAGACAGAACCACTGTGGATACCTACATCTACAAGCTCGGCACAAAGCTTTTGCACTCGTAGATCAGGACAATTGGCATAACTGTAACTTTCCAGTGCGATCGCCATCTCACAGGGTGCGTAATAACACGCTTTTAACTTTGTGTAGCTACAGTCAGAATCACTGTTGAACATTCAAGCATTATGAGTTGGTGCGTTTGCTTAGCAGCAACGCACCCTACCTTGACTGCTTCAACACCACAAGCCCATCTAGCGCAAAGGTTTGTGAATTTTTGAGACTATGGAGGGCGCAGATAGTCTCAAGGAGTTTCTGCGTATCTCGAAGGGTTAATACTTCCATGATGCGAATCAGCCTTTAACGAAGTGCGATCGCCAATAGCAGAACACTATGTATAGTAATATACTTCGGTTGCTTGTAGAAGAAATATCATGAGTAGCATTCATCTTGCCCATTTTTGCCAACCGTTAATAGGGTTGCCCGAGATATGTAACTCTCAACACATGGTCATTATTCCATTGGGATACCAGGCAGTTGATGTAGAACTGATCTTAGAGGAGGATAAACCAGTGCGATGCCGTTTTGTAGAGTACATTGCTGATAAGCAAACGTACCATTTGATTAGGCTGAGATTGTAGAGATATCACTTTATCATCCAAGTCATCCACTAGCGCCAATCTTTGCTGAGTTGTTGGGCTGCTCTCCGTTACACCTTACGGTATTGTTCCTATACTGCGTAGGCAAGCAACAGAAAGACAACGGAGAAACACTACAATGGGCAAGGCAGGTCCAAGCTTCTATGATGACGAGATGGTGTTTGCAACCTATATGCGACATCGCCATCGTTTAGACGCGCCCAACGAAACGCTGGAAAAGCCAGTCATTCTAGAGCTTGTTGCCCCTATTACGAACAAACAGTTTGTCTTTTCGGTTGGACATCCCGTGATCACATCATGCGATCGGGGTTGGGTCGATGGAACGCCCCGTCAAGATTGGGTGGTTGACAACTACTTTTCAACCGGAGTAAGGGTTACCGATTGATTGGGGAATACTGTACAAAAATATCATCGCACCATTGAAGACTATTTTCATCTGCTTCAGACTGCAGGGCTTCGGGTTGAAGAACTGGTGAAGCAAAGCCACAACGCAACCACTTTGACGACAGGCAAACGTATGAACGACGTAAGCGAATTCCACTTTTTCTTATCTTTTCTTCACGCAAGCCTATGTAATAGAGCATCTGTATAGGAACAGCTGTGTCTACTTTGAGATTCAAAAACTATTCAAATATTAAAATCAAAGAAATGATGAAAGCTTATCTTCTGCTACTCAGTTTAATCAGCACGGTAATCACTATCTCAGCCTGTACAAGCCAATCGGCATCAGAATCAGCAGCGGAGCCTGGGCAACTGTCAGATTTATCAGCAGCGGAGTCTGCCGCCCTAGCAAACTTATCGATGATGATTAACGAACAATTCTCAATTTATGACACCCAAGTAAAATTCTCTGCCACGGGCGGAGAATTTAGGGAAGGACTTCCCCCCTCAGACGATAACTACAGCTACCAAATCGCTCAAGTAACACCAACGAAGGTTTACATGACGGCTATAGCTAATCAATCTAACCTCCGTAGTTTATCTGCTCAGATTTTTGTTATTCCTGAAGCTAGTCGGACTCAAGCCTATAGCAACAGCCCAATTAGTGGCTCTATTTGTGTTACTAACACCCCTTCTCAATCTGCCCCAACTGAACCTGCTGATGCTACTGTTGCCGAACCACCCTGCCCATCTGGATCGTTTTCTGCTGGTGTGTTCTACCCCTATGGCGGCAATCAATGAAGCTAGGGCTTGGTTAGAGTAGCTGCCGAAAGCTCATTTGTCGTGTTTAGAGTTAGACACGTGAAATCAAACCTTTAACTTCGCAACCATTTCAGCACGGGCAGAAACGTCTAGCTTCCGAAATATCCGCTTGAGTACCTGTTTTACAGCATCACGACTGACATTCAACTTTAAGGCGATTTCTCGATTGCTGAAGCCTTGGGCAACTAATTCCGCAATGTCAATTTCTCGTGGTGTTAAACCGTTGACTATAGATGGAGCGATCGCAAGACGCAAAGTTGCTAAACGCACGGATAAATGTTGACATAGAGAACTGACTTGAATTAGATCACGGTCACCAAAGGCAGGAAGCTCTTTCCCGCGCATAAAATAGATTCCACCAATCAGCCGACCTACCCCGATTAGTGGTGCAACCATGCCATGTTCGACCCCATAAATGCGGAATACATTCTGATAAAGGTCGCTTTGGTGCCAATCCTCTAAAGACTGAACTGATAGATGGTGAACCAGAATTTGCTGCCGTATCATTTGTTGACTCACTAAATCTGCACTTTGCCCAACGTCTTGATAGTGATCTCGAAACGTATCTGGCAGTCCCCAAAGATCTGACTCAAATACTCGAAAACGGCTATCGAGCAAATCCAAGCCCCAAGCCGTAGCTCCTACCAGCTCACCCGCGTAGCTCATGAAGCAAGAGCGCAATTGTGCTTCATTTGAGACGGTAGTGATTTTTTCGATCAAAGGGGCAAATTTCATAGGTTTATACCCAGTTGAGGACTTGGTTAAAGCGTTGTAAGACTTTATTTTGTAGAACTGGCCTGCAATTTAGATGTTCTATGTCTATCCCCATTTCAACCTTTTTCGTTGGGCTTAATGGTTTTATTGCGTTTGCTTTGTCTTACATTGTCGTTATGGAACGTACTCGAACTCGCATCTGGCATGGAGAAACTGAAGCAGCACTTATAAACCAGCCTAATTACCTTGAACGTCCCAACAAATGGGCAGCTTTTGTGGAAAACTATACTCAAAAATCCCTGCTCACCAAAGCTGACGATGGCATTCTTCAGCGCAAGGTACGCGCCTATGGAAATTTTACAGAATACGTACCATTAGGGCTGTTGTTTATCATAACCTTAGAGTTGATGCATTCGTCGCCTTGGATGCTTGGGTTGATAGGGAGTGCGCTAACGATAGGACGGGTAGCCCACGCATGGGGCTTAATTACCACCTATGGTCCCTCACCTAGTCGCGCAGTCGGATTTTTCCTAACTTGGTTTGTTTACATTGTTGGTGCTGCTGCCTGCATATACTCCAGTGCGATCGCCATCCTGTGGGGTGCGTCATGACGCACCTTTTTGTATATAGTTATATGTAGCCACTACTTGAGATTCAAGGCTTAGTTCGGTGCTGACCTGAATAACCTCTGGCGAGGAAATATTAACCCGGCAATGTAAGTTCCAAAAGGGAATCTAGCGTTTTCAACGGTTACAGCCTAGAAAATGCAAGATCAATGATTGCCGGTTTAATAGGAACGCGAAACAGCTGATTATTAAAGTCAAATAACTGGGCTCTAAGTAAAATAGAGAGTAAAAGATAAGGGTGAAGACAGGAGGGGATAAGTGGAACTTACATCTAAGCAAATAGCAGAAGCATTTTCTAGTCACAAATTTGAACTCACTTATCCATACTTGTCAGATCATATTCGATGAAATAATGCTAGGTGGTCAACAGTTTGACGGCAGAGACAACGTAATTCAGACCTGTGAAAAGTCGGCAACGCATTTAGCAACGGTTAAAACAAAATTTAGCAAATTCAGAACTATTGTCAGTGAGAACTGTGTAGTAATAGATAGCCTCGCTGAATACGGATCGACTGGCAATGAATTGTCTACAGTTGCATCTTGTGATATTTACCACTTTGCCGAGGGCAAAGTGTCTGAAATTACTTCATACAACATTGAATTAAATTAAAGTTGATTGAACCACTTGAAGGCGTACAATAACCCCAAGACACATCGATCGCTGAAAGATTATCAGTGCGATCGCCCCCAGTTTTATGTTGACAAGAAAACCTAACTTCTTAACCTAATTCACTAATGGATGTGAAGGCAAAGCATTCAAGTCACGAACAGTGACAAACTGATAGCTGCGATCGCGTAAAGCCGTAAAGATATTACGCATCGCATAAAGAGTAGGCTGCTTCCAAGTGTGAGCAAGCACGACCCGACCATCAAATGCTCTACTCACCATCATGCGTTGCATAAAAGCAGTATCGGCACTATCTTTTTCATCGTGGGGAGTGTGCCAACCGACGCAGCGATAGCTCGGAAACTGTCTAACAATCTCATCATGCAGCTTCTTCGTTAATGCTCCATAGGGCGCACGGAAATAAGTGGGAGAACGTTGAATCGTTTGGGTGATGAGATCATGATTTCTACGCACATCATCAATAGCCTCATCCACAGATAGCTTTGCCAGGTTGCGATGGCTAAAGGAGTGATTGCCAATTTCATGACCTTGCTCAGCCATTGCTTTGAGCAGATCAAGGTGCTTTTTAGCATTCACACCGACCGCAAAAAAAGACACTTTTATGTTGTACTGCTGCTGATTGAGTTCGCGAATTACCCGCAACAGTTCAGGGGTTCCTGCAATCGGTTCTGTTTTAGGATCATCATCAAAGGTAAAAGCAATCCGTGGCATCCTGACTTCCTCACTGATGCAAGTTTTAAGTTGCGTCTGGCTGCACTGCGATCGCCTTTATTCGGCGCTTGAGTACGGCAGACGCTCTAGGCAGCAGCGATTGCCCTGCCCTTCTGTGTCTACAGCGCATCATGACTAGATTCCGTATTAACCCCAAGCGATAAGCTCATCAAAAATGGCAGTTGCTCAAGTACTGTTTTTACCGTTGACGTTCCTAGTAGAAAGGAGACCTGATTTAGTGAAGAATTGGGCGGGTTGAAAGCAGTCGGGTGGGTTGAAAGGCGCTTTAAAACTGACAAATAGCTCTTTAATGGACAGCAGATAGATATAAGCTGGAGTTTCAGTAACTTTTATCCATCCAGAAGAACGAAAATTTGGGACAACTTGAAAAGCTCAACACTGGCTGCGCTCGTCCACGCTGAATTTTTCAATAATGTAAGGCGCAACACAACCAGAGAATACATCAACCAGCGCATTCCCAAACACTACGCTTCAACATTATGACTATTCACTCCTTAATCGAATCTCAGTACGCAGCACAGGCTAAATTCTTTGAACATTCGTCTAGCTTTCAGCAGTTAGAATCTGGCAAAGCTCCTGTCGAGTTCTACGACCAATTCATTGCTAACTTGTGTCAAACCCATTTAAAGAGCCCGCAGATTTTGGCATTTCTCTATGCAGTTTCTCCCCCGGAAGCGGCAGCGCAAATCAGGCACAACATGCTGGAAGAGCTGGGACTAGATGAAGCAGGAATCTCCCATCCAGGGTTGCTGTACCAGTTAGCAGCAGCAGCAGGGTTTGATGAAACAGCGCAGGCTGAGCTGACTCGTGCCGCCCAAGAACAGCTCCGGGTGATGTGTACCGATCCCCTGATGTTTGGCACGATAAAGGAGTTGGGGTTATCCATCCTGTTAGAAGTAACCTGTTTTGAGTGGATGTTATCTCGGCTCTCAAGCCGCATCGGTAAAGCGTTAGAAACCCATCGGCAGCTATCCCCAAATCATCTGGAATGGTTTTATCACCACTCTGAAGTGGATATTCGGCATGCTGAAGAGGGCTTACTGTCAGTCGCGCACTATGTGGACTACTACGAGATTGACCCATCAGAACTAGAGGCTATTCTCGACATCACCTTCCGCGAAAACATCTTCATCAAACGCTATTTTGGTGCGATCGCCCTGGCAACAGAAACTCAAATGATGGAGCCAATGGCATGAGAATCATTGAAGCAACGCTGTTTGCACTACGGATTCCGTTTATAGAAGCCTTTGCCCACAGCATCAAATCTCGCACCTATTCCGATTCGATCGTCGTGCGCCTCAAGGCATCAGACGGCACCGTTGGCTACGGAGAAGCCGTGGCTCGTCCTTATGTGACTGGGGAAACGGTAGAGTCCTGCCTTGAGTTTATGGCAGATACGCTATGGGTAGCCGTGCGGCAGGCGGATTACTCTACTGCCCCTCTCGATCTGGAGTCGTCATTGGATTGGTTAAAGGCGATGGCCGCCACACTTCCTGCTGAGACTTCTGATACTGTTATTGCCTGGAATGCCGCCCGTACCGGATTTGAACTGGCGTTGGTCGATTGTTTGCTCAAGTCTCAGCAACGCTCGCTAGGAGAATTGCTTCCTCCTCAGCGTTCTCTTATCACCTACAGCGGCGTGATCACATCCAGCACGGTTGAGTCAGCCGCGAAGAACGCTAAGCGCTTTAAGCAACTGGGAATTTCGCAGCTCAAAGTGAAAGTCACGGGAGAGAACGATCGCGATCGCATTGCTGCTATTCGCGAGGCGGTGGGAGATGACCTATCTTTGCGAATGGATGGCAATGGGGTTTATTCAGTTCAGTCTGCCATTGCTGCCTGTCAAACGTTGGCAGAATTCAAAATTGACAGCGCTGAGCAGATGATATCGCGCGGCGATCCGGCAGATCTGGCAGCCGTGCGCTCAGCCTCTCCCATTCCCCAAATGGCAGATGAATCTTTGATTACCCTGGAGGATGCTCAAGCACTGATCGCAGCAAAAGCGTGTCAGTTCTTCAACCTGCGGATTTCAAAATGTGGAGGATTGGCACATACCATTGCGATTGCTCAACTGGCTCAAGCGTCTGGAATTCAGCTTCAGGTCGGCTGTCAGGTGGGTGAAACGGCAATTCTTTCAGCAGCAGGACGACACTTGGCGGCATGGCTACCAGAGGTGGTGTTTGCGGAAGGCTCCTATGGCACATTGTTGTTAAGTGAAGATGTCAGCCGCACCAGCATTCACTTTGGGCATCGTGGACAGGCAAAAGTGTTGACTCGACCAGGATTAGGAGTTGATGTTAAAGATGCCGTTTTAGAAAAATATGCTCACCAAACGATCAATCTAGCCACCGCATCGGTGCCCGGATTGGGCTGATGAGGGTAAACACAACACCTGCATCGGTGGCGCTGCTGCTAATCCATCCTACGAATCCTTAGAGCATTTATTCCCATGTCTATCCTACTCAGGGCTGCTGTTCAGTGGAACGGTCGATTTCTGGCGCAACGATTTGATGCAGCGGCACAGGCACCAGAAGCGGAGCAGCGATCGCTGCTTCAACAATTGCTGACTCGTCATCACACCACTGTATTTGGGCAGGCACATCATTTCGCTCAAATCCATACACCAGAGGACTATCGCCATGCGGTGCCCATACAGGACTATGAAGGATTTCGTCCCTACATCAACCGCATGATGCGAGGAGAACTCAACCTTTTGGTGAATGAACCCGTGCGGATGTTTACCCTCACCAGCGGCACAACCGGGCAACCCAAATACATTCCCGTTACCCCTTCGTCTGAGCGGGGTGGCTCCAACCTGATGCGACAATGGCTCTACCGTGCCTTGAGCGACCATCCTCAGTTTCTCAATCGTGCCAGCGCAGGGATTGTTAGTGCCGCAGTCGAAGGCTACACCGCCTGCGGAATTCCCTACGGCAGCGTCTCTGGGCGGATTTATCAACAGATTCCCTGGATCGTTCAACGCTCCTATGCCATTCCCTACCCCGTATTTGAACTAAAGGATTACGATACTCGATATCTGGCGATCGCCCGTTTTGCCCTGGCGCGGCAGCTTTCCTTCTTGACAACACCCAATCCCAGCACGCTGATGCGATTGGCGCAGGTGATGACGACTCATCGCGAAGGGTTGATTCGCGCCATTCACGATGGCACGTTAGGATTTGCGGCAGAACCACCCTTACAACGGCGGCTACAAGCCCGGTTGAAGCCCCAACCGCAGCGATCGCGGCAACTAGAACAAATTGTAGAAGCCACCGATGCCCTGCATCCCAAAGACTGTTGGACTGATTTAAAACTATTGGGCTGTTGGACGGGCGGCAGTGTAGGAATCCAAGCACAACGGTTGGCAACTGAATACGGCAATGTGCCAGTTCGCGATCTGGGTTATATCGCAAGCGAAGCTCGGGTTACATTACCGCATCAAGACCATACCCCCAATGGCATTCTCGACCTAACACTCAACTACTATGAATTTATTCCAGAAGACACAATCAATGAACCCAATCCACCTATTTACCTAAGTCATGAACTAGAGCTGGGTAAACAGTACAGCATTTTGCTAACCACTTCCGCTGGACTCTACCGCTACCATATCAATGACATTGTAGAAGTCACCGGATTTTACCATCAGGCTCCTATTCTGGCGTTTGTTCGCAAAGGAAAAGACATGAGTAACCTGACGGGAGAAAAGCTACATGTCAACCACATCCTCATGACCATGAAGCAAATGGAGCAGGAATTTGATCTGGCGGTTAAACAATACTGTTTGGTGCCTAATTTGGATGAGATGCGCTATCACCTGTATCTCGAATTGCTGGAAGAACGGAGCGATCGCTGGATACAACACACTCTCATGCCTGCTATCGAGCGCTCACTTGCTCAGGTAAACGTAGAATATGCCCAAAAGCGAGACTCTGGGCGACTACATGCCCTCTGTTTACACCTCATGCATCCGGGCTGGGCAGAAGCATTGCAACGGCAGGCGATCGCCAATGGACAGCGGGATGTGCAATACAAATGGAAAATCCTCTCTCCTGAAGTGCCATTGGGCGATCGAGCGGACATCCTCAAAACATTTGAATCTCAGCCCAGGTAATGTGTTCTAAACCTTGAAGTATAGATTGAGATACAAACTAATGAGCCATAATTTGCAATGCCTTGACTCTACTCGTATTAAACGACGCGTGGCGTGTGGACGAAACTTACATCAAAATCAAGGGCGTGTGGAAGTACCTGTACCGAGCGGTCAATTCAGAAGGCAATACGCTGGACTTCAGGCCCAGTGCAAAGCGGAATAGCAAGGCAGCAGCACGATTCCTTCGCAAAGTCCTCAAAGCTCAGCACACTCAAACTCCACGGGTAATTATCGTGGACAAGAATGGCGCTTACCCAGTGGCAATGGATACTCTCAAACAAGATGAGGTGATTGGAAAAGCGACCGAATTGAGGCAGAGCAAATATTTAAAAGCAACTGTTGAAGGAAACGTAGTGTTGGCTAGGCCGCTTTAGCTTGACGGTCGAGCCACAGATCGAAGTTCGTCGCCCCAACACGTGGCTTGTCGCTAGGGGTGAGGGAGCGATCGTTCAACTCTATGCCAAAGTAGCGGGCGTGGATGTCTGTGATTACTTTGCGTGTGTCGTTGTTTGCGATCAAGAATCGTTGGACGAGTTCGTCGAGACGGAACTTTTCGGGACCAGCCACCTCGATCGTGCCGTTCAGGGGTGCCTCGACTGTGAGATCAGTCAGTACGGTAACCACATCATCTGACGCGATCGGCTGCACTAGCGCAGGTGACAAGCGAACCGTTTGCCCGTCAGTGCTTGATTCGGCGATGCCACTCAGAAACTCGAAGAACTGCGTTGCACGCAGGATCGTATAAGGAGTCTTGGAATCCTTAATCAGCTTCTCCTGGGCAACCTTTGCCCGCATGTAGCCGCTGTCGGGCAAGCCATCGGCATTGACAACCGACAGCGCTACGTGATGTCCCACACCAGCCGTCGCTTCTGCGGCAAGCAGGTTACGTCCTGATGTCTCGAAGAACTCCAAAACTGGCTTGTCTTCGAACGAAGGCGAGTTCGCCACATCAACAACAACCTGAGCGCCCACAAGCGCTTCAGCCAATCCCTCACCTGTGATGGTGTTGACACCTGATCTGGGTGATGCCGCCACAACCTCATGACCAAGCTGACGAAGGTTGTTCACAAGCTTGGTTCCGATCAGCCCGCTGCCACCAATAACTACAATCTTCATATCGAACCTCTTTTGTTTGTTGTTTTGAGTGAATCCGTTGCAGCAGAAACTTAGCCTGTCAACCGGGTCGGGGTCGTAAGACTGGATTACTACTAGAACTCGGGGAATTGTGCAGGTTATTCAGCGGTTAGGAGCTAATGCGTTGCTAATTCCTTTCCCTTGCGCCTTTGAACCTGATGTCACTACATTAGGGAAGTTTTTTAGGTTTGTCGTTACCTACCAGTTCACTACTTTGAGGTCAACATGATGAATCTAAACACTAGAAGAGAGGTGAACTTTGTTGCCATTAATTTTGGTTTGAATTGGCTAAATTCCCTTCCCTGCATCAGTTCTAGCCTTGTCGTGCTGGAAACAAAAAGTTCACTTTGACTCAGGTAAAATCAGGTCACTACCGTTAATGGAGTATAAAGACAATGGATTTAGAGCAAGCGCTGCAAGTTGCTAATTCCGTAGTCTTTGCCAGAGTGGGTAGACGGCTCAATGAAGTAGAAGCCGCCATTCTACTGGGAGCCTTGCAAGAGCAGACCTACGAGCAAATTGCTGAAGAGTCTGGCTACTCGCTCAGCTATATCAAGCGCAACGTCGGTCCCAAACTCTGGAACCTGCTAGAGCAAGCCTTCGGGGAGCACGTCAGTAAAACCAACTTTCGAGGGGCGTTAGAACATCAGTGGCGTCAGTCGCTGATTGGTGCGACCCAAACCCAGGCTCTAGCCGTTGAGCAATCGACTGCCCGATCGCACCCGCCAGATTGGGAGAGTCCTATTGATACGGCTACCTTCTGCGGACGCAGTGAAGAACTGATGCGCCTCAAGCAGTGGGTGTTGGAAGAACAATGCCGCCTCGTGCTGCTGCTGGGCATTGGTGGGATTGGCAAAAGTACTTTGTCTGCCAGACTGGTGCAGCAAATTCAAACCGGGTTTGAGGTGGTGGTGTGGCGATCGCTGCAAAATGCTCCACCGTTTGAAGAGTGGTTAGAGACAGTGTTGCCGATGCTATTGCAGGCACAGGGAAAAGACATCGCCGTGCCAAGTACCTTGGATGGGAAACTGCAAAAGCTGATGGAGGGGTTGCGGCAAAAGCGCTGTTTGCTGATCCTGGACAATGTTGAGACAATCCTGAGTGCTGGGCAACCGACACAGTATCGACCAAGCTATGAGGGGTATGGTCAGCTATTCAAAGAGATTGGGGGAGTCCCCCATCGGAGTTGCTTGCTGCTCACCAGTCGCGAAAAGCCTAGAGAGATTGTGCCACTAGAAGGAATGCAGCAATCAGTCAGAACATTCCTGCTCAAAGGACTGAACCCAGAAGCAGGACGAGAACTATTTCTCTATAAAGGGGCATTTGTGGGAACAGATTCAGAATGGGAGCAATTAGTAAATCATTACAGCGGCAACCCCCTGGCACTGAAGCTGCTAGCAGCCACAACCCAAGACCTTTTTAGTGGCAGCATTGCTGGGATATTGAACTATGTGCAGCAGGGGTTAGCGGTCTTTGATGATATTCGAGACTTGCTCCAGCACCAGTTTGATCGCCTATCAGAAGTTGAGCAGGAAATGCTCTTCTGGTTAGCCATTGATCGGGAACCCGTCTCGCTGTTCGAGTTGAATGAGGATCTTGCAACCAAGGCTTCCAGACGCAGATTGCCGGATGCGATGCAGTCGTTGTTGCGACGCTCGTTGATTGAAAAGGAGGGTGAACAGTTCTTTCTCCAGCCTGTGGTGCTGGAGTATGCAACCGATCAGTTCGTGCGGTGTATTTCTGGGGAAATTGCCAGCCAAACGCCAGAGCGGTTAAGAACTCATGCGCTGCTCAAAGCCCAGGCAAAAGACTATGTGCGGGAGATGCAAAAGCGGTTAATTATTGAACCAATCGCTGAACAATTGTGGCTCCAGTTTGCCAATTCACAAGCCCTTGAGCAGCAGTTGAAAACTCTGTTGGAGCAGCAACAACAAGCACCTCAGCCAGATTATATGGCTGGTAATCTTCTCAACCTGCTGGTGCATCTGCAAAGCAATTTACAAGGCTGTGACTTTTCTGAGCTAGCCGTATGGCAAGCTGACTTGCGGCAGGTCAACCTGGCAGGGGGCAATTTTCGCAACGCTGATTTAGCCACATCTGTGTTTGCAGAGACTTTATGTAGCATCATGTCAGTCAGCTTTAATCCAGATGGCAGCTTGCTGGCAACCGGCGATTTGGACGGTAAGATTTGCCTGTGGCGTGTGGTCAATGGTCAACAGGTTTTGACATTGCAAGGACATACAGGTTGGATCTGGGCAGTCACCTTCAGTCCCGACGGAAAAACGCTAGCAAGTTGCAGTCATGACTCGTTGATTCGGTTGTGGGATGTGCAAAACATCGATCTTGAGCAACACAATCCTGCAAACTGGGACCAAGCGAGTGCTTCCAACCATCTCCCAGGAGCCTGTCCCAAGACACTGCGCGGGCATCTCAGTCGGGTTTGGACGATCGCCTTCAGCCCCGATGGTCAAATGCTGGCGAGTGGCAGTGATGACCAGATTCGGCTCTGGAATGTACGCGACGGCACCTGCCTAGCAGTTTTGCAGGGTCACACGGGTGGGGTCACTTCAGTCAGCTTTAGTCCCAATGGACAGATTCTGGCGAGTGGCAGCGAAGACTCCTCGATCCGATTGTGGAGTATTGATCACGGAACCACCCTCAAAACCTTGCAAGGACACGCCCATTGGGTGAGGGCAGTTGCCTTCAGCCCGGATGGTCAAACCCTCGCCAGCAGTAGTGACGATCGCACTGTTCGGCTATGGGAGGTAAAGACGGGCACCTGTCGCCGAACACTGCAAGGGCATACGGGTTGGGTCACCTCACTCAGTTTTAGTCCTAATGGTCAAATGCTTGCTAGTAGTAGTGAGGATGCCTCAGTGCGGTTGTGGAGTGTGCAGGACGGAACGTGCTTCACACTTCTACAAGGTCACAGCAGTTGTGTTTGGGAAGTTGCCTTTAATCCAAATGGTCAAACCCTCGCGAGTGGCAGTGCAGACCGTTCAGCTCGATTGTGGGATGTCCAGGATGGCACCTGCCTCAGGACGTTTCAGGGGCAAACCAGTGGAGTCACTTCAGTCAGCTTTAGTCCAGATGGCTTCATACTAGCCAGTGGCAGTTATGATGCCCTCGTGCGGCTATGGGATGTGCAGCAAGAAACTTGCTCCAAGAATCTGCCAGGACACACCAATTGGATTTGGACGGTGGAATTTTGTCCGAACGGTCAAATGCTTGCGAGTGGCAGCAATGATCAAACTGTGCGGCTCTGGGATGTGCGATCTGGTGCCCCCTCCAGAACCCTACAAGGACATACAGGTTGGGTTTTATCCGTTACATTTAGTCTTGATGGATACACCCTTGCGAGTGGTAGCAACGATCAAACTGTGCGGCTTTGGGATGTGCGATCTGGCACCTGCCTCAAAACTCTACAAGGACATACGAGTTGGGTTTGGGCAGTCGCCTTTAGCCCTGATGGTCAAACTCTTGCGAGTGGCAGCAACGATCAAACTGTGCGGCTCTGGGATGTGCGATCTGGCACCTGTCTCAGAACCTTACAAGGGCATACAGGTTGGGTTTTGTCTGCTGCTTTCAGCCCCGATGGTCAGACTCTAGCGACTAGTAGCCAGGACGGCTCAGTTCGATTTTGGCATGTGCAAGACGGAACGTGCTTGGCAACGTTACACAACCATACCAATGGCATTCGCTCCGTTGCCTTCAGCCCCAATGGTCGCATTTTAGCCAGTGGTAGTGATGATCGAACTATCCGGCTATGGGATGTCCAAGACGGCACCTGCCAGAAAGTCCTGCAAGGGCACACCAGCCGAGTCTGTTCTGTTCAGTTTAGTCCGGTTGATGTTAGCCTGCCATCAGGTGCAGGTCCGATTTTAGTCAGTGGTAGTCAGGATGAAACCATTAAGCTGTGGAATCCGACAACAGGTGAGTGTCTCAAAACGCTAAGAGCTGATCGCCTTTATGAAGGCATGAATATTCAAGGCGTAACCGGGTTAACGGTCGCTCAAAAAGCTACCCTTAAAACGTTAGGGGCAATTGATGTACAGTGACTTTTTATTTGACATAGAGACACATCAGTGTCGTTGAAGAAGCAAAGTTAAAGTTAGTCTGCTTTTTTGCCTCAAGTCAGATTGGCAATGCTGATGGATAGATGCTAATCCACTGAGCAACATCTCCCTGTAACCCTGCAACAGAGGAAATGTTGCTCGACGACACGAATTTGTCTCAATGTCATTTAATTTGGCACTGTATAGAAGATTTTATGCGGCAACCAGCGATAATGAGGGAAGTTTTATATCAATTCATTTCCACCCCAGCATTGACTATTGATCGCTCGTGTCTATTCACACTCAATTTTTGACTCGCTCTATCCGCTTGATGGCGCTGAGCTTCGCCACTGCCACACTTGCCGCGTTGGCATGGCACATTCCAACTCAAGCCCAACCTGCTTTTTCAGATGTGCCCTCGGACTATTGGGCAGCACCGTTCATTCAAGCGCTCGTCGATCGACAGGTGATTCGCGGCTTTACAGATGGTCGCTTTCGCCCTGATGAGCCGATCACTCGCGCTCAATTTGCTGTGCTGGTCGAGCAAGCATTCGATCGCCCGACTGTCCGTAGCGCGATTCGCTTTCGCGATGTGAGCGATCGTTACTGGGCAGCAGGCGCAATCCAAAGCGCTTACACTGAGAGCTTTCTCAGCGGCTATCCGGGCAATGTCTTTCTGCCCAATCAGCCAATGCCCCGCGCTCAAGTCTTAGTGGCGCTGACGAGCGGTCTGCAACTTGAACCCAGTGGAACCAATGAGAGTGTCATTGGTGGATTCCGTGACTATAGCGCCATCCCGGAATATGCCAAAGATGGCGTAGCGGCGGCGACCTTCCGCGACATGACCGTGAACTATCCCGATCTTGATTTCCTCAGTCCCAATCGCGCTTCGACCCGCGCTGAAGTTGCGGTCTCAATTTATCAAGCTCTGGTGGCGACGGGCAACGCTCCCCCGATCGCCTCTCCCTATATCTACTGATCTAGAGCTAGAAGCTTCCCATCGCAGAGCGAGTTTGATCGAGCCGTACCCCGCATCGACGGTTAGATCGGCAGGATCGATGGTTGTGCTAGCAGACGAACAGGCAATTACCCGTCACCACTGGCTCACTAGCATCTTGCTAAACAGAACCTACTCATTAGCTGGCGTTGAAGCTGTGCTAGGCAACGGTTGCGGGGTTAATGTTACCGTTGAGAAGTAGCTTCTTGCCACTGGTGAGAATAACAAAACCTGAGAATGAGATATGGCAACGACAAAGATTAGAAAGACTGCTGGAATCTGCAATGGAGCTGCTTGCATTGGTCGAACGCAAATTCCCGTATGGGAGTTGGTTGCTTTGCGATCGCAGGGATGTTCAGACGCTAACTTACTCAGCGACTACCCCCAGCTAACCCGCGATGACTTGAAAGCTGCTTTTGCCTACTACGCTCAAAATCCAGAAGAAATTGATGCGGCGATCGCAGAAGCTGAGGATTTAGAGAGCTAATCAACAGTGCTGACAGCACTTTCTCTCACTCATGATTGTGCAGAATGATCAGGCGATCGGAGTTTTAAACATGCAAAATACAGATCGCTTGATCCAACTTCGCAGTCAGTATCTTGAATTAGCCAATCATGTTTTGCCAAACTTGGCAACTTCTCGCCATTTTCCGGTACGTGAAAATCATTGTTTTCAGCGCATTATTCTAGATAACTTATTTGGTCGCTGCTGGTATGAAGTGTTGGAACGCAAGCGAGAACCGGCTTATAAGCAATTGTCTGAAGCGCAGCTAGAGGAGGCGATCGCCTTGGCTAATTGCATCATTTCTCAACCTGATTCGTACTTGCGATCCCTAAATCAGAATAGTTTGAATTGGCGGCAAAAGAGCAGGTAGAGCAGGTTACAGGATTGAAAGCTGATGTATAGCAATTCTAAATGGGTTGCTGCCAAATTCAAGTTTATCTTCGACTAAGAATAAAAATAATTGGCTTACCTGTGTCCCAGCCACGTATAAGAAGTCAAACGTTTGACTCAACTTCTATATAGGTCATGTAGATTTCCTCAAGATGTAAGCAGGAATTTTAGGCATCAGACTCATGAGATAGTGCGATGACCTTCAAAAGCACCTGTTCCAGACGCTCAACGTCACCACACCGAATGCCAACAAAAAAGGTGGGAGTTTCGGCAACCCCATTTTGCTGCCCACTTTCGATATCTGCTTCCACCCGCTCGGCATGAACATGTTCTGATAACTCCCTCAAAAATTGGGGAATATCAAGGTGCAGTTGAGCGGCATAGGTGACAATGTCGCTGTCATCAAGTGCTTGCTGATTTTCAAACAGCAGGTCGTGCATTTCCCAAAACTTGCCCTGATTAGCTGATGCTTCTGCGCTCTCGGCGGCTCTATAGGATTGTGGATGACGGTGAGGTTGTGGAAAATGGCGAAAGACAAAGCAAAACTGCTCTCCCAATTGTTGTTGTATGGTTTTGATCAGTTGATGAGATCGCCCCGACTGCGGACACTGATAGTCGCCATATTTCATCAAAACAAACTTAGCGTTAGGCAACCCTCGCATGTGATCGCGATCGCTCAGGGGCGGAATCACCTGACTTGTTTCACCATAAGGATGGGTAGACATTAAACATATTGCTTTGGGTGGATAGCTTTAGCCTAAAGGCAATGCTTACCGCTGTCACCTAGAGTCGAGTCAGCCCGCTTCCTCTAAAAAGGATCATCCTAATTGCCATTCTTAGAGATAGTTTTATGCCTGACCATTTGGTCAGGCAGCTAGTGGGAAAGGAGTAGCTGCGTTGATTAGCACTGCTCTAAAAGTTAACTCTGGTTAGATGCCAAACACCTGCAAAAGGGTGTTTAATCCAACAGATAGATTAGGTTAATTGTCCTGACAGGCAATTGCCAGCTTTGCCCAGTGTTCATTAGAGCAGGAGTACTGCTTATGTTGCTGTAAAAGGCTCCCAGACTGCTGGTCCAATGCGATCGCAACTAATACCAAATCCGTTTGTATAGCGGTATCGGTAGGGGCGAAGCATTCGGTCCCAATCCCTGCCCCTGAAGCATAATTGTTTTGCCGAATGCTTCGCCTGTACACCAGAATAGTGCTTCTTTACGAAATAGATTCTGTATAAATTCTCTGTTTGAAAAATTATCTCATTATGCCTATGTCCTTTCCTGATAACGCAACCATTCTGGAAGATCCCTGGTGCATTCTGTTTGAAGGGTATGACCCTGAAGCAGAAGGCTATCGAGAAGCTCTTTGTGCATTGGGAAACGGCTATTTTGTGACTCGTGCTGCTGCACCCGATGCAACAGCAGATGATATTCACTATCCGGGCTGCTACCGGGCAGGTCTTTACAATCGTCTGGTGAGTCACGTCAATGGAGAGGACGTAGAGGACGAATCTATTGTTAACCTACCAAACTGGTTGCCGCTCACGTTTCGGATTGATGATGGCGATTGGTTTTCTATCGATCAGGTTGAAATTCTTGCCTATCGTCAAATTCTGTATTTGCGATCGGGAATTTTGCAGCGTGATATCCAGTTTCGCGATCGCCAAGGACGACAAACAACCCTACGTGAGCAGCGGTTTGCCAGTATGGCACAGCCCCATCTGGCTGGACTGCGCCTGGAGCTAACGGCTGAAAACTGGTCGGGTGCTTTGGCAATTCGTTCGGCGCTCGACGGACGGGTGAATAATAACAACATCGAACGCTACAAACACTACAACAAGCAGCATCTAGAGCTATTAGAGGTAAATGTTCTAAAACCGGAAGTCCTCCGGCTGGTGATGCAAACCAACCAATCTAGAATTGAGGTTTCGTTAGCCGCACGAACTCAGGTCTTTGTGAATGAGAACCGGGTTGAGTCAGAATGGATACCTGATCAAGAAAATACTTATATTCAAGAACAGACGCAGATTTCAGTGGCTCAGGGTGATGTAGTGGCGATCGAGAAAGTTGCTGCATTGTATACATCACGTGATCCGGCGATCGCCAGTTGCATAGAGGCGTCGCACAAAGCCGTTCAGGATGCACCTGGTTTTACTGATCTATTAGGGGATCACCAACACGCCTGGGAACGGCTCTGGATGCGCTGTGATATTGAATTTGAGCCAGTAGACTACCTGCGCGTAACACGGCTGCATCTGTTTCACATTCTTCAAACCATTTCACCGCACACCGCAGACCTGGATGTTGGAGTGCCATCACGGGGTTGGCATGGAGAAGATTATCGCGGACACATCTTTTGGGATGAAGCCTTTGTACTGCCCTTCCTGATCTATCGTTTTCCTAGCATTGCCCGCTCGATGTTGCTCTATCGCCATCGTCGTCTCAATGCAGCACGAGATTTAGCTCGTCAACATGGCTACCGGGGCGCAATGTTTCCCTGGCGCAGTGCCAGTTCTGGTGGCGAGGAAACGCCCCGCTACCAGTTCAGTTTGTTTTCTGAGAACTGGATGCCGGACCATACCTGGTTGCAGCATCACATTAGTGTGATCATTGCCCATACTGTCTGGAAGTATTACACCATTACCGATGATATTATTTTCCTATGCGATCAGGGTGCTGAGTTGTTGATTGAGATTGCTCGATTTTGGGCAAGTCTCGCAACTTATAATGAGGAGTGCGATCGCTATGAAATCCGGGGAGTGATGGGTCCAGATGAATATCACACGGCTTACCCTGACGCAAACACACCTGGCATTGACAACAACACTTATACAAATGTGATGGTGGTCTGGACGCTATGTCGAACTCAAGAAGTTTTGGACCTGTTGCCAAACTCTCGTCGCGTAGAACTCTTTCACGCTCTATCTCTAAACCAGGATGAGATCGATCAGTGGCATACAATTAGCCAGAAGATGTACGTAGTCGCTGAAGATGACAGGTTGAGCCAGTATGAAGGGTTCGATCGCCTACAGCCATTAGATTGGCAGCAGTTTGACGAGGAGCGAGTTAACTGGGTATTAGAGGAAAAAGGCGACGACATTAACCGTTACCATGTCGCGAAACAGGCAGATGTGGCGATGCTGTTCTTTTTGCTATCCGTGCCGGAAATTCAGGCATTATTAGAACAATTGGGATATGCCTGCGATCGCACTCAAATGCAGCGCACAATCGAGTATTACTTTGAGCACACAGTTCATGAATCTAGCCTGTCGCATTTGATTTATGCAGGTGCATTCGCCAAACTAGACTGCAAAAAATCCTGGCATCTCTTCACTAAAGTCATCCATACCGATCTCGCAGGCGATAGCAGTGGTGAAGTCAAGAATGGTATTCATTTAGGAGCAATGGCAGGAACGCTGTACATTCTTCAGCACCATTATCTCGGTTTGGAGATCCATAAAGGCAGCATTTACCTAAACCCGTCATTTCCAGAGCAACTCACCCATCTGCGATTAAGCTTACAACACCACTACAACGATCTGGAAATTGAGAAAACGGATCATCATCTGCATCTCACAGCCGCAGACTCTAATCCATCCTCAGTCACCATTGTCTACCAAGGAGAAGCAATGAACTTAGAACCAGGAGTTTCAAGATCTTTTGCCTTAGAGGAGATTTGAGTCTACCTGGTTACAGAATTTGATATCATATTCGATATTACATCAGATTACACTTCTTACACTTCACAAGGTTCATTTGTATCGGTTTCCTGATGCAAGTGATCGATCCACTCATTGATATCTGCTTGGGTCAAATTTCCTCTAGGCTTTAATCTTGCATCTTTATACTGCCATTGCTCCACGTCGGGTCTGTATTGCAAGGGGGCTAGCAATGTTCCCTGGCACAGCTTTTCAGTAAGGTCAGGTTGGCTGCCTTCCTGTCCAAGTTTCTGACCCAATTGCTGCATTACCCAGCCAGGAATGCGCGATCGCTCTCCTGGATAAATAAAACCAAACAACACAAGATGACTGAACAGTACCCGCCAGTGCTCCCCAAACTGAGCTACGAGCCGTGACCAATCCATGCGATCGCTATACGCCAAAATCAGGTGAGCAACATCCGCGCCATCAAAGCGATCGCGCGCCATGATATATGCCTTTGACCAGATCATTTCCTCTGGCGCACACACCTGCACTGGCATCCCTAACACCTCATCTGAAATCGCGTGTTCAAACCAGGCATCGGTCACGGGCAAGCAACCGTGAGCAGAGTTAGAAATGATATCCACATAATTTTCACCGTGGTATGCCTTGGCTAACCAGTGTGGCACCGCAATTTCTGTCTGATATCCTGCCTGAGCAAAGACATCTAGAATCGGTTGAACATCGGTAGAACGGGCGAAAATGTCCAAGTCCTTAGTGTGGCGGGCAATTCCTGTGTAACGCTCAAAGGCGTAAGCACCACCCACTAAAAACGGCAATTGTGCTCGATTCAAAATGCCCAATGCTTCGCAGTAAAATTCGCGAGTTTGAGGATCAAGTTGTGCTTGAGAAAATGGCATAAGTTCTTTTATCAGTTAGAAGAACTGCTTCCGTAATGACTTCTTGAATCATCTAGGAATTATCTTGGGAACTATCTATGGTGAGCGATCGCCCGACACGATTCCTCAACCTAAAGACCGAACTTCAGCCATCTTTACTGAATCGTAAAAATGCACCTAATGAGGCAGGGAAACCACTCGTTCATTGTTCATGGTCTGGGCAGAAGGATTGAGGGGGAGGCAACATGCCAACTGCCACAGAAGTTGTTCGCATTGCGGCCATTGGTGATATTCACTGTACTACAACCTCACAAGGCGAATTGCAGTCCCTATTTGAACAGTCCAACGAGCAGGCAGATGTATTGTTGCTCTGCGGTGACTTGACGGATTATGGGCTGGTCGAAGAGGCGCACGTTCTGGTCAAAGAATTAGCAACTACACAAATTCCCACTCTGGCAGTTTTTGGCAATCATGCTTATGAAGCGGGTAAGCCAGACGAGGTACGGCAGATTTTGATCGATGCGGGAGTCAAACTGCTAGATGGGGAGTCGTATGAGGTTGCCGGGATCGGCTTTGCTGGGGCAAAAGGCTTTGGCGGAGGATTTGGCTCTCGAATGCTGCAAGCCTGGGGAGAAGCTCCGATCAAACAGTTTGTGCATGAAGCCGTAGAAGAAGCCCTCAAGCTAGAATCAGCCCTGGCAAAGCTAGACACCTCGCAGCGGGTCGCTGTACTGCACTATTCCCCCATTCAGGAAACGGTGGAGGGAGAACCTTGTGATATTTTGCCGTTTCTGGGCTCTAGCCGCCTGGAGGAACCTTTAAATCGCTTTTCGGTGGCGTTTGCCCTACACGGTCATGCTCACCACGGACAGGTCGAGGGGCGAACCAGTAGCAACATTCCGGTTTACAACGTTTCTATGCCGCTGCTGAAGAAGCATTTTCCTGACCAGCCCCCGTTTCGTTTGCTGGAAGTTCCTGTATAACCTGGGTTATTGCACTTTTGACGAACGATTTTCGCAGGGGCATGGCATTGCCGTGCCCCTACAGAGATTTGTGGTTTATCCAAGTGGAAATTGCTGTAAATCCCTATTCATGATTGGAAGTCTGCTCTCAGGCGCTTTATATTGAATCTGAAGGCAAGTCATTTCTTCTGAAAAGTTGATCAAGCTGGAGTCAGCACCGATGCAGGAACCATTCCTTCAGGATGATTCAATTGCCCAATTGCCGCATAGTCCCCTGACTCCAGAAAATGACAGATTCAATGAGCTTCAATTTGGTTTTGCCCAACCAGGGCTGGATAAGACTAATTTGCTTAGCCACAATTCTCAAACGGAAATACGGCACGATCGCCTCCTGGAAACCACCGCAACCGTAGCTCACATATTGCTGACCGCAGCAAACCTGGATAGCTCCATCCAACAGTCCTTACAGTTGCTCGGTGAGACTCTGGAAAGCGATCGCGTTAACGTGATTGAAAACTTTGCCCCGGATTCAAACACTCTATTTCCCCATTGGCGGGTGTTGTACGAGTGGGATTCACCCGGCACTCCTTGCCAATTTTCTGATTCGACTGCGGCTCAGGGTAGCTATGAAGAGATTCCAGAGATATTTGAGCGATTGCAACAGGGGCAAACCGTTGCTTATCTGATCGAAGATTCCCCTGAACCTTTCCGCAGCAGTCAGCTTGCCGTTGGTGTAAAAGCAACTTACCTTGTACCCATTCAAGTTGAAGGACAGTGGTGGGGAGCCATTGGATTAGATGACTGCCAGAAGGTGAGACACCGCAACCCAGCAGAACTGAGCGTATTGGGAGTTTTGGCAAACTGTGTAGGGAGTGCTATTCAGCGGCAGCGAACCCAGCAAGCTCTGCTACAAGCAGAACTGGTGCGAGTCACAGAACTAGCTCGATCGAATGAAGCCTTGCAGCAGACCATCGATACCCTCGGTGCTTTAGATAACTTTGATGACTTTATCCCCGCAGTGCTGGCGATTGTAGCGCGGACATTTAATGCTGCTGATTGCGCTTACTACGAACACAAATGGGATCAAACTGTGTATTTGCGCTACTGGTATAGCAGTGGCAAAATCCTCAATCCTATGGAACTGCAACTGCTTGACCCAGAGCATCATCAGGTACTCCATCAACTTGCCACTGGATTCACCGTGCCGCTGGAGCATCTGCATGGCACAACCGTTCGAGACCGCACACACGCCGTTATTATCGACCACACTTGTGCTAAAAGCGTGCCAGATTTTCATGCCTTCGCGATTTCCCAGGGCTGGGGACTGGAACTCAACCAACCTCTCCTGGTTGACGGCAAAGCAGATGGGGCACTGGTAATCTACCGAGGGATAAATCAGCCCTTTTCAGATGTAGAAATCATGCTGGCTGAGGGACTTGCGAAACAGCTTGCACTCGCGATGCAAGCCAGCCGACTTTCTGCCCAGGCTCGCGATCGCGCTGTGGAAACGGCGATCGCCCGTGAACGGGAGAAAGCTGCTCAGCAGCAAGCAGCCGAGTTAAGTCGAGCGAATACCTTGCTACGAAACAGTTTGAGTCGTTTGTCTACCGAGCCTAACTTAAATGACGTGCTGGGGCAGTTGTTGCTCGAAGTCACTCGCTATGCAGGTGCATCGGTAGCACATGTGTTTAGCTATGATGCTGCTCAAGATGCACTCACTCTGAAACTGCGGGTGCGGGATGAACAGGTGTTTTGGACACCTGCTGACGATGAACCTGCCATTTTTCGATCGCCCATTCCTGTCACCACCACACCCGTCTTTACTCACCTTTGTCAACATCCTCAACTCGCAACTCTTAACATCAGTGAGTTTTCAGGTCGACTGTGGACTGGTGTTTCAGAATGGTTTCAAGCCAAAGGACTTCGAGGAACGAGTAGTTGCGTATTGCTGGTGGGCGATCGCCCCTTTGGTTTCCTAGCAATGGCGTTCTCCCATCCCGTTGCCCTGCGCTTGGTGGATGAAGAACTGATTTTGGCACTGGCGCAGCAAATCGCTCTGGTGATGCAGCTCACTACTCTTGCAGAAGCCGCAAAAGAAACAGCCTTGTTAGAAGAACGCAACCGTTTTGCCCGCGACATTCATGACACAATTGCTCAGGCTTTAACAGGAATCATCCTGCAACTGGAAGCGACTAAAGGTATTGTGGCCACTCAACCCGAAGTCGCCCATGAACACCTGTCACGAGCCCGTGCCCTCGCCCGTGACGGCTTGGCAGAAGCCCGTCGTTCGGTTTGGGCACTGCGTCCAGAAGCGTTAGAGTCACAGGATTTGCCAACCGTCCTCCATTATTTTGCACAGCGCATGACCACAGGCACTCGGTTGAAAGCAACCGTTGAGGTGAGGGGTACTCCCTTCCCGCTTTCTCCCATGATCGAGATGAACCTGTTACGCATCGGGCAAGAAGCTCTGACCAACGTTTTAAGGCACGCTCAGGCAACAGCGGTTTACCTGACGCTACATTTCGGATCTGAAGTGGTGCAGTTAGACGTGGTGGATAATGGACAAGGCTTTGACCCAGAGCAGATCACAGTAGATCAGGGGTTTGGGCTGATCGGAATGCAAGAGCGATCGCAACGGCTGGGCGGTCGTTTCAGCCTGATTAGCCAGCCTGAATCGGGCACTACAATTTCAGTAACCGTACCCACGTCGGGAGGGCAAGCGACATGACCTCTTCACCTATTCGTATTCTCGTGGCAGAAGACCATGCTGTAGTTCGGGATGGTTTAGTAGCGATTCTCAATCGAGAAGCAGATATGACGGTTGTTGCCGAGGCAGAAGACGGTCAGCAAGCGGTAGAGCTCTACAATCTGCATCAGCCTGACCTAACGCTAATGGATTTGCGAATGCCCAATCTAGATGGTGTGGAGGCGATCGCCCAGATTCGAGCAACTGCTCCCCAGGCAAAAATTATTGTGCTGACAACCTACGACACCGATGAGGATATCTATCGGGGACTGCAAGCTGGAGCGCGGGGCTATTTGCTCAAAGACACCACTTCTGAGGAACTGTTGCAGTCCATTCATACGGTGCATCAAGGACAGCGATATGTGCCGTCTAACATTGCCTTGAAATTGAGCGATCGCCTCGGCGCGACCGCCCTCACCCAGCGAGAACAGCAGGTGATTCAGCTATTGGTCAATGGCAAAGGGAATGCCGATATTATGTCTGCCCTAAACATTTCTGAAGGCACTGTCAAGTTTCACATCAATAATATTTTGAACAAGTTGAATGTGAGCGATCGCACTCAGGCCGTCATCGTTGCCCTCAAGCGTGGACTGGCTCGTCTCAATCCTTAATGGCGTTTGGGTCCTGAGAGCATTTGGGCAACATCCTGTCTTTTTGATCAGGTATAAAGCTCTCCTCTAGCCCAGTAATTTTGATGTTCCTTTGGAGAGGAAATGGGCTGACTTGACTCTAGGTGACAGCAACAGTTATTACCTTTAGGCTGAAGCTGTTTACTAGTAATACCAATTTCAACAGATTTCGCGACACACCAATTTCTGTAGGGGCGCACTGCGGTGCGCCCCTACCTACATCTGCAACCTATTTAAATCAAATTGGCATCCAGAACGATAGAGAAGCTTCATAGTGCAAATCATCAGTAAAAAGACGATGAATAATAACTTACAGCAGCCCCCTATCTTGATCGATCGCCCCCTCCCCACTACTGGTGATCTACCGATCAATCCCCTTTCAGCCAAAGGACTATCACCTCGCAAGTTGAGAGCAGTCCTTGAGTATATCCATCTCCATATGAATGAAGGGCTCTCTTTGGAGGCGATCGCTGCTCATGTCAACATCAGCCAATTTCATTTTTGTCGTCTATTTAAGCAATCAACCGGGGTATCGCCCTATCACTATTTGCTGCAACAGCGGATAGAACGCGCCAAACAGCTATTGTTGCAAAACCAACTCAGCATTGCTGACATTGCGCTGGAAGTTGGCTTTTCTAATCAAAGTCACTTGTGTTTTCATTTCAAACGCTCAGAGGGCACTAGTCCTAAACAATTTGCTCAACGATCGTAGCCAAGCATCGATTCCTCACAATACACATTGGACACTCCGCCGAGGGTCGTGAATTTTGTTGAAACAAGTAACAAGTAACCCCCGAAGGCACACATTCTGCTCATAGTGTTACAAACTTGGAGAAGGACGTGAATGTAGTCAAGAGTTATGAGCGCAGAGCATGGGTCAAAAAGACAATCGCAGGAGCGATCGCCTGATCTGAGTCTTAATCCCAAAGACTGGTCATGGAACTTTTGGCCCGCTGTACCCCTGTACCCCTACAGCAAGCGACGCACCCTTCGACGGGAAGTGTTAGCAGACACCATTTGGACGTTTGATCAGCTTCAGGGCATCCTTTACACGATTGTGCCAATCCGGATGACCGTCGTAAAGCTGGAAGCAGGTGGACTGCTCGTCTACGCCCCGGTTGCACCAACCAATGAGTGTATTGAGTTAGTTAAAGAGCTAGTGGCAGTTCATGGAGAGGTTCAGTACATCATTCTGCCGACTTCTTCAGGGTTGGAGCACAAGGTTTTTGTAGGTCCGTTTGCCAGACGCTTTCCGCAAGCGCAGGTGTTTGTTGCACCGAATCAATGGAGTTTTCCGTTGAACCTGCCGCTCAGTTGGCTTGGCTTTCCCAAAAGTCGAACTCATGTGCTGCCAGAGGATAGCAGCAAAGCGCCTTTTGCCGATGAGTTTGACTACGCAGTGCTGGATTTTAACTTGGGGCGAGGCTCCTTTGCAGAGGTGGCAGTCTTGCATCGGCGATCGCACACGCTGCTCGTGACGGATTCCGTGCTTTCTGTGCCAGAGGAACCACCTGCGATCGCCCAACTCGACCCATACCCCTTGCTGTTTCACGCCAGAGAGAGTGCCCTTGAACAACCAGAAAACACCGAAGCCAACCGCCGTAAAGGGTGGCAACGGATTGCACTATTTGCTCTTTACTTTCGTCCAGGTGCACTAGAGACCGTTGGATTGGGGCAGACACTAAGCGATGCATTTAAAGCACCTGAGCGCTCCAAAAAATCATACTTTGGGCTATTCCCATTTCGCTGGAAAGATACCTGGAAGCAGTCATTTCAGGCTTTACGGAGTGATGGAAGACCCTTTGTTGCCCCTATTTTGCAAACACTCATTCTGATTCAGGCACCCAAACAAGTTCTTGAGTGGGCAGATCAGGTTGCAGCATGGGATTTTCGCCAAATTATCTCCTGTCACTTTGACGCACCCTTTAAAGCCAGCCCACAACAGTTTCGACAGGCTTTTAGCTTCTTGGAGAAAGAGGCTTCTACGAATGCAGATTTGTTGATTAGTAGAAATCAGCACTTACCCGAAACAGATTTTGAATTCATCAGGAATCTGGAAGCCAATCTAGTCAGGCGTGGTATTGCTACCCCACCTAAGGAGAAGGTGTAATAGGAGTGTTATCTACGCAGGCAGCCTGATTCTGATTGAGCAGCCTGGGATGTATTTATTAAGCAGTCAAGTATTGCGATGTACGAGAAACACCTTGAACAGAGCACACTGCTCCGTACTTTGGAGGGTTGTGATTACCAGCAATGTCTCTCTTTAGAGCAATAAAACTTAACAATGTCTTATTTATCTTGGTGATAGACGTACCTTCCAGGTTTGGGAATTATCCCACGCCTGTAGGTAGTGTCACTCACTTTAAAGAATTGGATTAATCATCAAGGAAATCTGATATGTCTCACTTTAGTACATTACGGAGCAAACTAACGGATGCTGAAATCCTAAAAGCATCATTACAGGATTTAGGGATGGAGGTGAAAACAAATACTGAGGTACGAGGACTATGCAATCAAACCGTTCAAGCTGACATTGTTGCCGTGCTGGATGGGGACTGTGATCTAGGCTGGTTGCGTCACTCAGATGGTTCACTTGCTATAATCGCTGACCTTTGGGGTGTCGCGAAGAAGCACGATCTGACAAAACTGATGGATGTGGTGAATCAAAAATACGCAATCAATAAGACGTTGGCAGAAGTGAAACGTCCTGGCTTACAACATGCAAATGTCAAACTCTCACTGCAAAATCATCTAACTGCATAAGTCCTACAGATATGAATGATATGAATGCTACAAAGTCACAAAAGCAGGAATCCGCTGATCCAACCAAGCGTGATGTGATTACTCCTGAAAAATTGCCGAATCCAATCTTTCGTTTTGCTGTAACGCTAGCGGTTCTGCTTCCCATCTTATTTATTGCTGTCATTTACTATAGCAGCATCAGTTAACCTGCTTGATTTGGTTACTTCTTTGTATCTCACGGAGGGAGTGCTCTGGGCGATCGCCCAGAGCACTCCCTCCGTGAGATAAGGTATTACCAACCGATTGCAAGACCATCTGCACGAGGTTCTGAGGCAGACATCAACACATCATCATGACGCAAGATCATTTGTCCTCTGCCGAAGTATGAGGCTTCTGTAGTGATACCGATTTGGTGTCCCTTGTTTTGCAGTCCTGCCACCACATCTTCAAGCGTTTGTGGCTCTAACAACACCTTGTTGTCTTCCATAAATCGCCAGCGAGGAGCATCCAGAGCAGTCTGCGGATTCATTACATAATCAGCTAGGTTGACCACCACTTGAAGATGTCCCTGTGGCTGCATTGCCCCACCCATCACTCCAAACGGGCCTAAAGGCTTTCCATCTCTTGTGAGAAAACCCGGAATGATAGTGTGAAAGGGGCGTTTCCCAGGTTGGAAGCAGTTGGGATGATCAGGCTGCAAAACAAATCCAGTTCCCCGATTTTGCAGTGCGATACCCGTATCGGGCACTAAGATACCGCTGCCAAAACCTGCGTAGTTTGATTGAATGAAAGACACCATCAGTTCCCCATCTGCCGCAGCCAGATAAACGGTTCCTCCTTTGGGTAAACCTGGCTGAGCAAGCGGCAAAGCATTCGTTCCAATCAGCTTGCTGCGCTCTTGAGCATAGGACTTATCCAAAAGCCACTCGTAGGGAAACTCCATGTGTCGCGGGTCAGCAATATAGCGATAGGCATCTGCAACCGCCAGTTTCATCGATTCGATCGCCAAATGATAGCTCTCAACCGAGTCACGTGGATGATTAGCAAGGTCAAAATTCTCTAGAATGTTGAGTGCTAAAAGTGTGGTTAACCCTTGACCATTTGGCGGAATTTCCCACACGGTTAAGTCACGATAGGTTGTAGAAATCGGGTCTACCCAATCTGCTTGATGAGCAGCCAAATCAGCTTGTGTTAGAAACCCTCCGGTCGCTGCTGCAAAAGCCGCCATTTTTTCTGCTAGTTCTCCTCGATAAAAGCTCTCCCCCCCGCTGTTGGCGATCGCCTCCAAAGTTTTGCGATGTAAGGGACTGCGCCATATTTCACCCGGTCGAGGTGCTCTCCCCTCCGGGAAAAAAACAGCCTTAAAAGGTTCAAATTCAGCAGCGGTTTGAGGCAAATAAACCTGCTCAGCTTGCTTCCAGGCTTGGGCGGTCACAGGTGAAACCGGAAACCCTTCTGCACATCGAATAGCAGGCTCAAACAAACGTTCAAAGGGAAGTTTGCCATATCTTTCCCAGAGGGTTCTCCAGGCTGAGACTGCCCCTGGCACGGTGACGGGTAGCCAACCTAGCTCAGGTACACTTCTCATCCCATCAAATTCTTTAAGGCTGAGGGCGGCGGGGCTGTATCCAGAAGCATTCAACCCTTGCAGCTTACCGTCCCAAACTAAAGCAAACGCATCAGAGCCAATGCCGTTGGAGGTTGGTTCAACAACGGTGAGGGCGATCGCGGTGGCGATCGCAGCATCGACGGCATTTCCCCCAGCAACCAGCATCTCCATTCCAGCCATTGCTGCCAGCGGTTGAGAAGTCGCCACCGCACCGTGTTGAGATAAAACAACTCGACGGGTTGAGGGATAAGGGTACTGAGTCAGGTCTACAGGATTCACAGGCTGTCCATTAAAGCAACATTCATACTGTAAACCTCCTACATCAATCACTTTTTGAGGTGTAATACCGTCTCTCTAAAAAGAGGTTACAGATAGAAGGGCACCCCGCTGAGCGGGGTGCCCTTCTATCTGTAACCCTAATTTTTGGAATTGTGAGAGTGGTAGCGCGGCGGGGCCGCGCTACCACTCTCACAGAAAGTCCTGTGTACTACCCTGTACCCCGATAATCTGTACCTGGAAAATCGAAACTCTTTCTGGTATGGGGACAAGCACATAATCTGAGAAAATATTTAGACCCCGCCTCTAATGGAGTTGGGCGATCGCCGTTTACAAAGGTTGATGAAGGGAATACACCATTCCCGCGATCGCTTCACTGCTTGCACCCATGCTGCTTGAAGTCATCCCTTCAGACTTCTGGAGTCGGGCAGCCCTCATTGACGAGGAAATGGTTCTCGTCATAGTTGAGCCATCCAACTCGGTTAACCAGTCGATTCAGCCGATCAAAATCAATCCCGTCACGTTGGAGAAACCCGCCATGAAACGCCGTACACTCTTGAACCAGGTTGCCCTTGGAACCGCTAGCGCAGCAGGACTTGCCGCCTGTCAGCAGTCTAATTCTGCTACTGGAACATCCAATGCCACCAGCACCGATTTACCGACGATCGAGTGGGAAATGGCGACGAGTTGGCCCGTTGCTCTGGATACAATTTTTGGGGGCGCTCAGGTGTTTAGCGATCGCCTCGCTAGCCTGACTGGCGATCGGTTCAAGATCACTCCCCGAGCTGCGGGTGAACTGGCTCCTCCACTTGAAGTGCTGAATGTTGTGTCTCAAGGTGCGGTTCCCTGTGGGCACTCGGCTTCATACTATTACCTTGGCAAAAGTCCGGCTCTCGCCTTTGGCACAACAGTTCCCTTTGGGCTGACGGCGCAACAGCAAAACGCGTGGCTCTATGAAGGCGGAGGGCTGCAAAAACTGCAAGAACTCTATGCCAGCAAGTTTAATGTGATTCAATTTCCCGCTGGTAATACGGGCACCCAAATGGGCGGATGGTTTCGCAAGAGATTAAGTCCGTGAATGACCTGAGAGGCTTGAAAATGCGTATTCCTGGACTGGGTGGGCAGGTAATGGCAAAACTAGGCGTGACCGTGCAGAATTTACCCGGTGGGGAAATCTTCCAGGCACTTCAAACGGGGGCGATCGATGCCGCAGAATGGGTGGGCCCTTATGATGATGAAAAACTTGGATTGAATGAAGTTGCTCAATACTACTATCATCCCGGCTGGTGGGAACCGAGCGCAACTTTAGAGGTACAAATCAACCTCAACGAATGGAACAACCTTCCCCCCCAATATCAGTCCGCCGTGCAAACAGCCGCTTATGAAGCGAATGTGACCATGCTCTCACGCTATGAAACCCGTAACAATGAAGCGTTGCAGCGGCTAGTGGATAAGGGCGTTCAGTTACGGTCCTACAGTGATGAAATTATGGAGGCTGCACAACAAGCTGCCCTGGAACTCTATGACGAATTTGCTGCCCAAGATGCTGATTTTCAGTCCGTGTACTCGGAATGGAGAGAATTTCGCGATCGCGTTTATGCCTGGGACAATCTGAATGAATCCAGCTTTACCCGTTTCACCTACAGCAAGTTAAACGGATAGCATCACCAGCTTTACTGAAACGACGCATTCACAAGCCAACTCACCGTTTGGGGAAAGACAATCACGATCAACAACACCACAACTTGTAATGCCATAAAAGGAAGGGCACTTCGGTGAATGTCGATCGTGCTAACTTCCTTGGGCGCAACCGTTTGCAGGTAGAACAGGGAAAACCCAACTGGGGGTGAGATAAAGGCGGTTTGCAGATTAATTGCCATAATCACCCCAAACCAAACCATATCGATTCCCAAAGCTTGTGCTGCGGGCACTAGTAGCGGCATCGCGATAAAGCAAATCTCGATAAACTCTAGAAAAACACCCAGCAAAAAAATCACAATATTACTGACAATCAAAAAGCTAAGATAACCACCCGGTAAGCTGACCAGCAATTCGGTAATCAGTCGCTTGCCACCCAAGTCATCAAAGACAAGGCTAAACAAGGAAGAACAAAAAAGAATAATCAACACGAGAGCCGTAATCGATGCCGTGGAATGGGCTGCATCACGGATAAGTTTTTGATTCCAGCGTCGGTTGAGGGCTGCTAACACGCAGGCTCCAACGGCTCCAACGGCTCCTGCCTCAGTCGGAGTTGCAATGCCAAAAAAGATGCTGCCCAGCACTGCAAAAATTAACAAGATGGGTGGTAGAACCGCCTTTAAAAGTTTTTGAAATAAAGCCATACCGCCAATCATTCGCACTTCTGGAGGGAGTGCCGGAGCCGTCTGAGGTCGCATTAGCGCCACTACCAAAACATATAGAGCATAAGACCCCGCTAGCATGAGTCCAGGAATTAATGCGCCTAAAAACAAATCTCCTACTGACACGCCAATCTGATCACTCAGAACGACCAATACCAGGCTGGGAGGAATCAACTGAGCAAGAGTTCCAGATGCGACAATCACACCAGAGGCAAGCTGCTTGTCATAGCCATAACGCAGCATGATCGGCAGTGAAATCATTCCCATCACAATCACGGTTGCAGCAACTACACCTGTTGTCGCGGCGAGCATGGTTCCTACAATTACAACTGCTAGGGCTAATCCGCCACGCAATCGCCCCATCAAAATGCCGATTGTTTCTAGCAATTCCTCAGCAATGCCAGATTTCTCTAAAATGGCTCCTAAAAATACAAAGAAGGGAATAGCAAGCAGGGTGAAGTTTGACATCGTGCCAAACCAGATATTCGGCAGCAGCAGCAAGCGGTTGAGGTTAAAAGCACCCACTGCCAAACCGATCGCCCCAAAAATTAAAGACGTTCCCGCAAAAGAAAACGCTACGGGATACCCGCTGATTAGAATGATAAAAAAGACGACAAACATGGCGATCGCCAGCCACTCAAACCCCATACTGGTCTTGCTCCCGATGATTAATTAGTTATCTTTTAAGCTGTAAAAGTGTGCATTTTAAGGTCAGTTTTAGCCAACTTTATTCGTAGGGAAGTTGTTCTGCATCTTGCTGCACATTGACTGGCCGTCCTAATAGAAGGGCAGCATACTTAATGGCTTGGGCGATCGCCTGTAACAACAGCAGGGCTAATCCTACCAGTAGCATGGTTTTGATTGGGGCACGGGGCAACCCATTGGCATCAGAAGAAACCTCCCAGCTTCCCCACGTTCCATCTGGAAGTTGCCCCCAAGATGCCAACACGGGATTGAGGGCAACATAAAGACCCAGACTGCAAAACGGAATTAGAAAGAACAGCGTTCCAATCAAATTAATCCAGGTTTTTCGTCGTTCGCTCCAGTGGGCATACCAAAAATCGACCCGTACATTCTGGTCGTGCTTCAAAATGTAAGCAAAGCCCAGCAAAAAGATAATTGAGAATAAATACCATTGCAGCTCAATGAGAATATTGGAGGAAAGCTGCAATCCAATAAATCGTCCAATATAGCGGACAGCCACGTTATAAAAACCAACGGCAACAGTTAGGATTACGAGCCAATCCGTCCCTTGCCCCAAGACCTCGATCAGGCGATCGATCGCCCGTGCAAACTTAAGTAAAATTCGCATTTAAATTTGTTCGTCTAGAGTTTCACAAATCCTACATCTTTATGAGTCTAATGTTGCAACAGAAAAGGGCTACAGCGGGAGAGGCAACCTACTGTAGCCCTAATTCTTGGAATGGGCATCGGACTCATTTCGACTGATTGATAAGGCGATTGCCATAGTGTTTCTCAAAAGCAATAGGGGCACCACTCATCCGCTCAAGGTCATGACGAACTGCCTCCGCGTTGCCCCACACAATTGCATTCTCCTCACGCTGAGTAATCTCAGTCTCAATCTGCTGACAGTATTGGTCGTGGTCACGGGCAACAAAGAAACCATAGGTTCGACAGGCGATCGGGCGAGCATGATAAATTCGGCAAGCTCCCTCCTGCTCATTCAGATAGGGACACACAACGGATGAGCCGAGAGTATCCTGAGCAATCTGTTGCAGAAGGGCATTGATTTTCTGTTCGACGACAGCCTGTTCTAAATTTGGGAGTTGCGCGACGGCTTCATCTACCCGTTTCCATTCCGCAGCGCTGAGTTCAGGAGGATGGGCAAGGTGACGGCAACAATGGTCGCATCCCCGTCGGCAGGGCCACCAGTCTCGCTCAGATCGGATAGCCTGAACCCTTGATTCAATGCGTTCATCTAAGTCCTGTAGTAACTGTTGTAATTCGTCCATCTCAAAGTTGATTGTTTTCCCCTACTATTCTCCCCAACCCTGTCAGCATTTTAGGGCTGCTGCCATTGTTTGTATTAGAATTCATGCTCCTGTTTAGGACAGCACGATCGCAGAGAAACTAGCTTGGGAACAAACCACTGTTGTTCTACTTTGCTTTGTGCCACAACAACTCCATTTTTAATGACAGTGCGTCCCATGGGGGCAGCACCGATCGCCTCACTGACTGAACGCACATTCAGCAATACCAGATCAGCTACATTGCCGACTTCAATTTCGTGATGCTGGATGCCGATCGCCGCTGCTGCCTGACTGGTTGCCATTTCCAGACAAAGCTGGTGGCTCGATACGGTTCCCAGGTGCAGCACTTGCGCTAGTAAGGTACATAGCTTCAGCACATCGCCATCTCCAAATGGAGTAAACAGATTGAATACATTGTTGGTTGCTAGCCCAACCGTGACTCCTAATTCTGCTAAACGATGCACGGGCGCAATGCCACGACGAACATTGTGAGTATCTTTGCGAGCCATCATGTATAAGTCAGTTGCAGGTAACGCCAAAACAGACACTCCTGCCTCTCGCATTGCAGCAGCTAACGTCTCTAGTTCTGAAGGTGTTAAGGCTGCTAGCTTGGTCATGTGTCCCAGGTAAACCCGTCCCTGCCAGCCTCGCCTGACCGTTTCTTCTATCACGAACGGCAAGAGTAACGGCTCATCGTTATCTAAAAAGTCAAGATGAAAGTCAACATCACAGTCAAATTCCTGCGCCAGATCAAATACAGTTTCAATATTTCGCTTTGGATCTGGATCGACGTAAGGGGCAGAACCGATCGCATCTCCTCCCATTGCTAGCGCCTGACGGAGTTGATCCCTTAATCCATCGTGGTTTGTAATTCCCTCTTGGGCAAAAACGGCAAGCTGTAGGGTAATGCCCCAGGAGTAAGCTTTCCGCAAGGGCAACAATGCCTCCATCGCATCAAGCCCCATCGTTGGATCGACTTCGACATGAGTTCGCATGGCAGTTGTGCCAAAGGCGATCGCCTGCTCGATTACCCGTCTTGCCCGATTTTGGATATCCTCAATCGTAAATGATTGCTTCAGTTTCAAAGTTTCGCGTAGGGCTTCATCAAATGTGCCATCTAAAGCTGGATAGCGATCGAGAATCAAGGCTTTGTCGAGGTGAATGTGCCCATCCACCAGTCCTGGAATCAGCAGGTTTCCTTGAGCATCTAGAGTTTGAGTTGCGGATGCGGCTAGAGTTGGGGCAATGTGGGTGATGCGATCGCCCGCAATTCCCACATCCCACTGTCCTTGCCGTCCGGGCAGAATTGCATTGGTAATTTTTAGATCCATTGAAAAACTGTTAAATCGTGACAATACGCTCTTATTAAACCGGCAATCATTGATCTTGCATTTTCTAGGCTGTAACCGTCGAAAACGCTAGATTCCCTTTTGGAACTTACATTGCCGGGTTAATAAAACCATAGCCTTTAGTTTGCTTTAGGGAAAACTTTGGGCGTTGCTGAATATACGGGTGTGATTCACGGCTCTCAATCCTCTTTGTAGGGGGATGGCAATGTGTTACCCAACGAAATTCATACATCAAATCAGCAACACTGGAAGGGCACTCCGCGTCGCGGAGTGCCCTTCCCTCTGTAGCCTATTTTTAGAGAAACGTTGCTAAACCCTGTTTAGCTTTTGTTGATGCTACTCATTTTGTAAGAGACAAGTACCCCACGAGGGTACTGACACCTCTAAAAACATCCTCTAACTTGGTGTTTATGGCATTCAGCCATATCCAGAGCAAGTCCCACAACGTCTGCTCTGGCTCAACTCGCAGCGCTCCAGAAACTAATTGATATGGCGTTTTGGTTTGATTGATGTACCTTCTTGCATTAATCAAATCCGTAGTTTGGGATATTTTCAGTACCTAGTACTGAAAAAACTTAAGAAATTACACCCCTAATCAAACTGGGAGATCAAACATGACAAACGGGTATGCCAACGGCAGAGCAAGTACTGCCGAAATGGAATTTGAGTCACCACCCTACTCAAACCTAGACCTAGAAGATGAGTGGGAGATGCAAGAATCCACCAATTACTCCAACCCGGAGTTTGCTAATGAATGGGAAGTGCAAGAATCAACTCCCTACGCCAATCCTTACTCCAATCCGGAGTTTGAGGATGAGTGGGAAGTCCAGGAAGCTCTGCATTCGTCTAATCCTGAAATGGAGAGTGAGTGGGAAACAGAAGGTGAGTATTTCTTCAAAAAAGCTTTGCGAGGAATTGGAAAAATTGCCAAAGTAGCCGCTCCCCTGGCAAAGCGTCTGGCCCCCATTGCTGCCAAAACCCTCATCGGAGCCATACCCGGCGTTGGAGCAGCAGCCGGACCCTTAGCTGGGAAACTGGTGAGTGCCTTGCTGCGAGAAGGCGAAATGGAGGCAGTCCAGATGGAAGCAGAATTCTTTGGGACAAACGAGGCAGAAGCAGAAGTTAGCAATACAGAAGCTGCCTATGAAGCTGCTTTGACCGAAGTGCTAGCTGCCGAAGCAAGCCACAGCCAAAGTGAAAGTGAAGCTGAGGCATTACTGGGAGCTGCCGTCAGTAGCACGGTTAAGAGTATGAACGGACAGCGACCCTTACGTTACATCATCCCAGTTCTAGTGCAAGCGAACGCTCGACTTGTTCGGCTCTTACATCGTCAAGGTCCGGCGGGTCGTCAGCTTTTGCGGCTGATGCCAACCATCATGCGTCGCACGATCGCCAGTCTACGGGCGGCTCGACGTGCAGGTCAGCCAATCAATGCGGCGTTAGCTCAACGATTAATGGCGGCTCAAGCTGCACGAGTATTTGGTAACTCCAAAACTTTGACTAAGGCAATGATTCGCAATGCCATTATTCGTCAGCGTACTGTTGCTCCGGGTCGATCGATTTCCCGTTCCGCATAGTTCATTCAAACAATAAGGAGACTGTTGAATTATGGTGATGCAAAACGAGGCCGTATTTGAAATACCTGCTTCCCATGAAGTTTCTCAGTACAGCAATCCCTTCTCTACTGCTGAATACGAGAATGAGTGGGAAATGCAAGAAGCCTCTCAGTACAATCTCGAATACGAAAGTGAGTGGGAGCAGGAAGCTTCCCAGTACAATCCCGAGTACGAAAGTGAGTGGGAGCAGGAAGCTTCCCAGTACAACCCCGAATACGAAAGTGAGTGGGAAATGCAGGAAGCCTCCCAGTACAACCCCGAATACGAGAATGAGTGGGAAATGCAAGAAGCTTCCTTATACAATCCTGAATTTGAGGATGAGGGTGAGTATTTCTTCAAGAAGTTGGGCAGAGGGCTGAAATCACTAGCCAAAGTGGCAGCCCCGATCGCCAAAAGGCTTGCCCCCATTGCAGCAAGAACATTAGTGGGAATGATACCGGGTGTAGGAGCGGTTGCAGGACCACTAGCCGGAAAACTCACCAGCGCCTTATTAAAAGAGGGTGAAATGGAGGCGGCTCAACTAGAAGCTCAACTATTTGGCACAAATGAGTTTGAAGCAGAAGTTGCTAACACTGAAATTGCTCATGAAGCCGCTCTAACTGAGGTTTTAGCAGCACAAGCGGCAGAAGCCGCAACAGAGGCAGAGGCAGAAGCGGCTGCGGCTGCGGCGTTGCCGATCACAATTACGATTATGGGTGGACAGCGGGCACTCAGACCCGTAACCCCTATTCTGGCTCAAGCCAATGGTCGATTAGTGAAGACATTGCGCCAGCAGGGTAAGGTCGGCAAACAGCTCTTGCGGACGGTTCCTGCCATTCAACGGCGAACAGTTGCCACTCTGAAGGCGGCCTCCCGTGCCGGTAAGCCCATTACTGGAGCAATGGCAGTCAAAGCAATGGCAGCCTCAGCACAACAGGTATTAAACAATCCTCGGACTGTACAGCGCTCTATCACCCGGAATGCAGTCTTGCGTCAGCGTGTTGCTCCGTCAAATCCCCGCCGCGCTGCTGCTCAGGCTGCCCGCTGTCCTAGTTGCGCCAGCAAAAGGGCTGTTCGCTAACAAGGTTACGAGTTCTAAGTTTTGAAATGTAGCTCGTAACAGAATGCATCAAACCGTCCCCACTTCCAGCCACTAATCGAATATGGTATCCTCACCTGCTTCATCTAAGGTGGCATCTGCACCCGCCACTCTAAAAACCACTTCAGCAAAGCCTATCCCACCCCTGAAGGTTGTTTCTGGTAATAACCTCCAAGGAGCTGCCACTTCCAGCGAGCAGCGCCTGATGGATAATTGGCTGAACGTCCAAGCCATTAACCTGATGCGGCATTCCAAATCGCTGCGTCCGTTTGCTAAAGATGAGTTTGGGACTGGACCAGCAGCCCCTAGCGAGGCTCACATTGAAGCCGTAAATCGGTTCATTGAAAAGTTTCGCAGCCGACTGACCGAAAATGCGCGTTGGGTGGAAGCTGCTGCTAATGCAGCACGCCGTGAACCTGCAAGCCAGCAGTTACGAGTGCTGCTGGAGCGTAAACAAACAGTGAGTAACCAAGTCCTTTATTTGGAAGGAATTTGGGATTTTTACTTTGATTTATTTGTGCAGCGGCTTTCGTCATTTGGGGAACGGTTGCGAACGATCGATCGCATTGCGATCGGTTGCTACGAAAGAGTTTACAGTGGTCTCGGTACGGCTCAGCCCACCCCTAGCTTGTTGCCATTTAGCTATGCTGACAGCGGTTTCAGTCCAGCCACCTTCCGCCGGGGAGTGCCGCTGTCAAAACTACGTCGCAACTCAAATCTGTTTCCGCTGATTATGCTGCCCCAGCATCGTTTGGATAATGTGTGGGCACTCTCTAGCGTGTTGCATGAAGTGTCTCACAACCTCCAGGCAGATTTGGGTTTGTGGGAGGTCGTTCCTGCCCGTCTCTATCACCGCTTGACAACAGAGGGACGTTTTCCCTCTCAGATTGCTCAGGTGTGGGCGCGATGGCACAAAGAAACCATGGCAGATATGTTTGCGCTGGTGCTAGGTGGTCCTGCTGCGGTGGAGTCATTGATGGATGTGGTGGGGCGATCGCCTGCTGACACAGTCCAATTCAACCCGCTGTCGGTGCATCCAACGCCTTATCTGCGAGTGCTGATCAATTTGATTTTGCTAAAGCGGCTGGGGTTCACCAAGATGGCAACCGAGTTAGAGCGAGTGTGGCAGCGACTTTATCCTCGGATTACGCCAAATGACATTCCCCCCAGTTTCATGAAGACCTTTTATCCGGCGGCTGAAATGGTGGTGGATACACTGGTGTTTCAGCCTTACAAACAGTTTGGCAACAAGTCAATGGTGCAGGTGGTGAACTTTGACCCGGCACAAATGGGGCTAATTGAGCTGGCAGGTCGGCGACTGGCAAAGGGTGAAGATCCGGGAACCGTTCCGATTCGATTAATGATTAGCGCTGCTCGGTTTGCGCTCGATCAGCGTCTCGCCCCACCCCAAACGATTACTGACAATTTCTACCGCATCTTGGGACGACGTTAAGCGTTAACTTTCAAGCGGTTTCTCAAAACATTCCTTTCAATATTAATGAGGTTGCAAAGATGGCATTTCCTTTCAAGGACACAGCAGGTTCCGAAATAAGCCTCACTCCTGAGAATTTACAAGAACTGCGTCAGAGCTTCATCGATAAGTTATTTGGACCGTCTGCCACTATTGCAGGTACGCTTCCCAGGGAAGCTTTGATTGCCGACCAACTCGCGCAAATCACGCGCGTTCTGGGGCGTTCTGCCACCAATGAAACTACTGTTTATGACAATGGCTCAGTTCGATCAGGGGCATCCAGCGCTGCAAGTTCACTCACTTTGCAAGTGGAACGAGCACTAACGCAAGTGCTGGGGCGATCGCCCGGTCGTGGTCCCGATGGGTTTATCAGTGCGCTGAACAGTGCCTTTCCCACGGCAAAAGATGGGCAAGTGATGATGCAGCCTGCCCGCAGCTTAGTATCTCTGCACTCACCCATTACTGAGGGATCAACCGGACAGCTTTCGGTTGAGCAGGCAAATCTGTATCGTCAAGCTTCAATTATTGGTAGCGATACCCTGAAAGTGTTAGACGGACTGACTCCGTTTGACCCCAAGGCAGACATTGATGCTGTGGAAGCCTTACGTGCTTTGGTGCGATCGCAAATTCGCAGCTTAATCGACGAATTTGGACGGCTTGATGAACCCCGCAAACAGCGAGTTGATACTTATTTCAAAACGCTGCTTGGCAGAGATGAAACTGGACGGGAAGATGGTTACTTATACCGCTTAGGCGAAGAAGCTCACTTGGGGCGAGGTGAGGCGTTTGGTCTGGAACTCAAAGTTGTCCCGGTTACGCTTGAGGATGAAACACAGGTTGCAGGCTTTGAACTGTTGATCGGATATGTTACAACGCTGCTTCAGAGTTGGAGAAATTACGAAGCTGCCAAGACAAGCACCAGCCCAATCGCCGGACGCTACAGCGATCGTTTATCGCGTACCAGCATTATGTTGCCTGTAATTGCCGACAGCAACGCCAGCTTAATGTCAGCAATGGATTCCATCGGCTTTACCCAAAGTGAACGCCGCTCAGACTCGGCCCTATTTAGCAATCTGCAAGCTCCAACTGAAGATCCAGAAATTCCAGGCAAGATTACCCTGGGAAATACCCAAGCCGCGATCATCTTACCCGACATTACTGTGAATGATTTTGATGAGTGGGTCGATCGCTTCACTAGTCTAGAGGCTCCTTCGGTGCTCTCAACCTCTGGTCAGTTTGGCTTAGATTTCGTCACCGACCAGGCTGATACGCTGTTTTGGACGATCGGTGTAGTTCTGTATGCAGTTCTGCCACAGAAGGATCAGGCTGGCAGACTGCTCAGCAATAGAAACCAAGGCAAGCTGCTCGGCAAAGTACTGGCATTTGAGCGCGTACAGCAAAGCTTGAGCGAACTAATCTATCAGCTCGACACGCTAGCCAGCCTGGGCGTAGGCAGTATTTCATCAGAGCGGCCCTTTGAAGGCAGCTTGACGTGAGTTTTGTTTGCACTCGTGAATTTCGTTTGCACTATTGATAAGGAATCTGATTATGAAAGCACGCGACTACGATCGCCGCAATGACCAGATCGCGGCACTGTTGCAAAACACAATCGAACAACTCGGACCAGAACTGGTTGCTAACCCGCAGTTGGCAGAAGTCCTCAACCGCATGGTCGATGACCAACTGCAAAAATACGACGCTTCTCAAAATGGGAAAGGTGCTCCAGCAGATGGGGGACTGGCTGATTTAATTGGATTCGGTAAAGATGCCACTACCGATCTCGGTGATGCACGAGTATCAAGTGGGGTAGTGGATTATGATGATACGGTCAGGAGTGAGCGTATCCTGGCAAGTGCCGACCTCTATTATCTCTACATGCACGAACGGCTCGGCGTGTTCCGCGTGATCGACAAACTGCAAGAACTCTTTCAAGCCGGTACACTGCGGATTTCTAGCGGCGAGGGAGCTTATGGGCTCTACCGCTTCGACAAGCACAACATCTTGCGCTATCACAAACGCGAACGGATGCGAGCCTATCGGCGCGTATTTGGCTACACCACGGTTGATCCTGGCCCCGGTGCGCGTCCCAATCCCCAGTTTCACGGATTATTTTCACACTTCATTGGCGAAGCGGCAAAATATTGGCGTGATAAGCGCATCAGTGAGGTAATTCGCGAACGCGCTACCGATCCAACATTTGGCTCAATTGCGATCGTTCGCCGCTCTGGACTAGACCTCCGCAACAACCTGAAGAATTCATCCTACGGCTACATCAACGTCTTGCGCGTTGAAACCAGTCAAGCACTAGCTGAATGCTTTAAGATCCTGGAATCGTCTGATGTTCGCGCTCAATTTGGAGCCGACAACGCCTGGGAACTGATTGAACTCGTTTTGTGGCAGTACTTCCACGAATCAGTTCATGCTAGTACGATGAACCGGATGGCGGTTGCCGGACGTGAGATTATTCGCTGGTTAGCAGAACCGTTTGTGCTTCAGAAAAACCGCAGCGAGTTTGAAGCTCTGCTGCTGCGGATCGCCGAATACGCCGAAGAGTGGATTTCGAGCGAAGAGGGAATGCGCGTTAGCCGCCCAACTCCGCCACCGCGCCAGGTTTACATGCCCGGTGCGCCGCCCTCTGGAATGCGTCGCGAACCGATAATTGGCAGACCCAGGGGAATGATGCCTGGCCCAAAAATGATGGGCTAGGGCAGCGTGTTCAATATGCGGGTCCGAAACACCAAGCTCTGAGTGTCCAGTTTGAATCTTTAAGTCCCATGCGTAATAGCTTGGCGATCGCTGACGAGTCTCAGATATTCGTCAGCGAGATTCAGACACTTATTAATGAATCTTCGAGCCTCATTCATGAGCCTCAATGGCTTAACCCACACGATATGCAGTGGAGAAAATCATGACAGAGAATCCCGTTACAGTAAAAAAGGCTCTGCAAAATCAATGGCTGTTTGAGTCACTCAGCACTCCAGAGGACAATGACCAGAATTGGTCTTGGGAGCAAGATTTTGCTGAAATTTCACCTAGTGACGGCAAGCAAAATAAAAGTACTTTATTTGAAACACCTCTAGCTCCGGAGGTACGTAATCTTGTTAGCCATTACTCAAGCACCCGTGATTTGTTTGAAGCACCTCTTCGCTCAGACGTAGATTACATGGCTGCGACAGAGGGAGTTGAAATTAGATTGAGACAGAACCTTTTCACGGGGAGAGAATCTCATGACCAGAAAGAAATACTCAAGTTAGCAGACCAACCAACACCAGGTACCAGGTATGAAGCTCTTGTCAGGAGAAGATTTGGTAACCTCGGAGGTAAGTTGAAGTTAAAAACAACAGAGTCAGATGCTTGGCGCAATGAGCAAGAGGGTGGAAGTTTGGTTAAAACTCCTGTCGAAATCACCATTCACAGGAAATGGAACAGTAGGAAAAGGCTACAAATTACAGAAGCTCTACTTACAAAGCATCGAGTTACAGTGATTACGCCTAGCAGAAACAGGGACAGTGCGATGGTAGCCCTTAAGTCTATTGGAGGTCAGGTCAAAGCCTCGCTTAGGAGGAGGCACAACAAGACCAGCAATCTTACGATAACGTTAGTCCTAACCTGACGATCAAGTAGATCCTCCTGTGCCTTGAACTAAAGTTTGGGCTAAAAGCTAAAGTCTCAATTCTGTTGGGTTACGCGATGCTTCACCCAACCCACGCTGGAGTACAGTTCAGCTTTATTCTTCATCCTCCCTTCTTCATCCTTACTGACTACGATATCTCATAACTCAGCACTCACACATACCATGATCATTGATTGTCACTGTCATGCTGGAAAAGGTGATTTACTCACAGGACCTTGGGATACAGATGCACCTGTTGAACTTTACTTGAAGCGAGCACATATTGCGGGAATTAACAAAACAGTTATCTTTTCGCCCTTTCACAGTAACTATGGACAGGCGAACGCCCATACGGCTCGAATCGTCGCCAGGTATCCCGATCGCTTCATTGGTTTTGCTTTTATTCATGCTCAGCGCGATCGCGGTCGTGTCTATCAAATTATTCAGCAAGCAGTTAACCAGTGGGGATTTTGCGGCATCAAAGTTCACGGACATGAAGCCCCTGCTACTCGCGAAGTGTGTGAGGTTGCCCATCGCTTTCGGCTTCCCCTCCTCTACGATGTTGCTGGCAAAACAGATGTCATTGAACTGTTGGCTCCACAATACCCAGACGTGAATTTCATCTTGCCCCATCTTGGCAGTTTTGCTGATGACTGGCGTGCTCATCTGAGAGTCATTGATCAAATTGCTCGATTTCCCAATGTTTACGCTGATACATCAGGCGTTCGACGCTTCGATTACGTGGTACAAGCAGTGAAGCGCGGCGGTGCCCACAAAGTTCTCTTTGGTTCGGATGGTCCCTGGTTACATCCCGGTCTAGAGTTACACAAAATTCGTTTGCTCGGTTTACCTCCTAAACAGGAAGCATTGATTCTGGGTAGAAATCTATTACGACTGCTTCAAAAAGTGCAAACACCGTCAAGACCGAGAATAGGGGCAGAGAATACACTGGTGTCGTAATACCACTACTTGAATTAGCTCTGAATTGAAGCTGAATTAAATAAAAATAAGTCCCTGCCGCATTCCCATCGTAACTGCTTCGGTGCGACTAGAAGCGTTGAGCTTAGAGAAGATCGAGCTAATGTGAAACTTGACGGTGTGTTCAGAGATGTTGAGCTGACGGGCGATCGCCTTATTCCCCAGTCCCGTTGCCAACAGTTGCAGCACTTCCACTTCGCGGGGAGTGAGAGGGGCATCCAGAGCCTCAGACTGTACGGGCTCATTCGATTCAGGCAATTCCTGAAGCAGAATGTCAGATACATCAGGATGCAAGACCACCAAACCCGCTGCGATCGCCTCAACCGTGAGAATCATTTCATCCGTTGTGATATCCAGGGGTAAAATTGCGCGAACACCTGATCTCAGCAGTGCTATGGCGGAGTAAGCTTCAGTTGGACTCACCAGGAGAGCGATCGCTACCTCCTCTTGACTGGTCAACATCTCCAGGTTGGTATCTGTCAGCAGGGCAAACTCCAGTACCACCACATCGATCTGTTGAGAGCGGAAGAATTGCTCCAGCGTCGTTAAATCAGCCGTGCGTCCGACGACTTGAATCGTTGGCTCGTGGATCAGCATTGCCTCCAGCCCTGCTTGCATGATTAATGAGCGAGCCACGATCAAAACACGAATCACCGGAGCCTCCTCACAGGCAGGGTTAACGTTCACCGATGGTTAGAGTCAACTCAACTAGCTGTCCGCCCCGAATCATTTGTGCGGTAATGGGCTGACCGACCTGCTCTGACCGGAGCTGCGATCGCAACGCTTGCACATTGGCGATCGCCTCACCCCCCAACGTTAATAAAATATCTCCGATGAGTACTCCGGCGCGATCGGCGGGGCTATCTGCTTCCACACTCACAATTAACACACCCACTTCCTGAGTGAGGTTGAGTGACTGTTTCAACTGTGTCGTTAACTCCACAGGCTGCAGCCCTACGCCCAAATAGCCCTGTGTAATCCGTCCGTGTTGCACCAACTGATCCACGACGCGATTCACTGTTGTGATCGGAATGGTAATGGCAAAGCGACCGCGTGAATGCGTCGTATTAATTCCCAAAACGCGACCCCGAGTGTCGAGCAGTGGACTTCCAGAGAATCCCGGAAACGGTCGAATATCAGGACGAATCAGGCGATCAATTCGACCGCCTGTCCAGCTTTGCCACTCTCCTCCCAGTGATGCCAGAATGCCGCAGCTAGCGCGAATATTACCATCATCCGAACGTCCAAGCGCTAACACTAAATGCCCAACTCGCAGTGTATCCAGGTCGCCCAACTCAGCAGTCGGTAGATCAGGCGCATCAACGCGCAGCACTGCAAGATCTGTTCCCGGATCTGTGCCCACAACAGTTGCAGACAACGCACCCTCTGGAGTCATCAGCGTCATATCTCTTTTGCAGCGCACCGCATCAACAGTGGTGACAACAAGTCCCGATCGCCAATGAACTCCACTAATGGCAAAGCGTCCCGATGGTAAGGTGACAATCATCGGAGCAGCTTGGGTGATCGCATTTGCCAGTTCATCTGAAAAGTCTGATAGGGTCGTCATGGCAATTCTCCAATGCTTTTCCTTAGAATGCCAAATCGTTCTGGTTATCAGCATCAGGCAAATCGGTAGCCATGCCCCTAGAAAAATGGCTAGGGAGCCAGTCCGTCCAACCTTTGAGCATTCGTTAGGATAGGGAAGCTGTTCGATTTCCGTGTTTAGTTAGAAGCATGATCGCAATTTTGGGTTGGAGTTCGTTAATTTGGAAACCTCAGGATCTCCCCTATGAAGGAACTTGGCAGCAGGGTGGCCCTGTGCTTCCGCTAGAGTTTACACGGGTCAAAACTGCCCGTCCACTCACATTGGTACTTGATCCGGTGAATGGCGCTGATTGTCCTACACAGTTTGTTTGGAGTTCGCGGACAAATCTTGCTGATGTGATTCAAGACATCCAAGATCGAGAAAATGCAAGTCCAGAAGAAACTGGCTACATCGACCTACAGCAAAATCTGAGTTCTATCGAAGACTATCCCGAACAAGTTAATGTCGATCGCATTGTGCGGCAATGGTGTCACAAACAGCAAATTCCCGCCGCAGTTTGGACAGCAATTCCTCCTAACTTTACCGAAGAATTAGGAGTTGAATTTTCTGTTGAGACGGCAATGCAGTACCTTGAGCAAGTTCCTAAATCTGACCAGGATAGCGTCGTGGAATACATTCAAAACACACCACGAGAAATTACCACTCCATTTCGGCAACATGTAGAAACTGTATGGGGGATACGGTAGAAATTTATCCTTACAGCCATTTCCAGTTGGATAAACCACAAATCTCTGTAGGGGCAGTTCGCGAACTGCCCCTACGCTATGGCTTACCCATCCGAAAATGGCTGTAAGAAACCCTCCAAATTATTACAGCAACACAGGTAACAAGTCGGTTTGAATCATGAGTGCTGCATGGACGGCTGCCAAGATGTGATGAGTTGATGAATAGATTTTTGGGCAGTGGCGATCGCCAATTGTCGTTCTTCTGCTCCCATCGACAAATTTTCTGCATGGATAAAGGCAACTTCGGTAATACCAATCAATTCAAACACCGCCCGCAGGTATGGCTCCTGAAAATCTAATGACCCACCTGCATAGCTGCCACCTCGCGTGGTGATGACTGCTACTTTCTTGCCTTTCACGAGTCCCTCATAGCCATCAGAACTAACCACAAAGGTTCGCCTTACCCGAACAATTTGATCCAGATAGGCTTTGAAATTGGCAGGAACGCTGTAGTTATACATAGGAACACCAAAAACCAGAAAGTCTGCTGCCAACACTTCATCAATTAACTCATTCGAGATCGCCAAAGCAGATTCTAAGGCTGGAGTCATCCCAGCGGGAGGGGTAAATGCTGCTGCAATCCAAGCTTCATCAATGGGTGGAACGGGGTGTCTTCCTACATCCCGATAGGTGATGTGTCCTTCTGGATAAGTGTGTTGCCATGCCTGAACAAACTGTTTGGTTAATGCACGAGAGATAGAGCGTTCTCCTCTCGGACTTGAATCTACTTGTAGAATATGTGCCATGTTTAGACATCCTTTGTGTAAGTTTGATACTTGAATTAGTAGTGAAAGATGTGTTTGACCTGATCAATCGACCAGGCACCTAATAAAATTCCGAGTGCCCCGACAAATCCCATCAGCGGAGGTGCAGGTAACGGCAGTTTTAACCAGCCGAATAAAACACCCACAATCCAACCTGCAACTAACGAGAGAATAAATTCCTTCATGATTTGAACCTTTGATTGATTAGATGAAAAACCTATGTATCTTAACGAGTTGAAGAATTCGTTTTTATCAGAGCGTCTAGCAGAAATAGAACGCAGCCAGTCGTGAAAAGACAACACGCCATTAAAATGAGAAATGATCTTGGCGAAAAACTTATCCAAGTGTTGTTAATCGCATCCCATGTGAATAGAAGTGAGCCAAGCAAAAACAGGAAATTACCCAATACGCTGTAAGAAGGCATGAGAAACCATTACTCCAAATCGTATGTTTCTACAGAAGCTCATGAGGTTGGCGTTTCTTCTGCTTGAGGGTTTGATAAATGGCAATGAGTGAGACATTGCTGACCAACAAAAGGGCTCCAAATCCGATAAGGGTATTGACAATACCAAAGCGATCGGAGAACAAGCCAATTAAAATCACAGGAATGCCATATCCCAGATAGGCACAGACAAAATAGCCGGAAATGGCTCGTGCTGGTTGAGCGCTATCTAGTCGCACGACTTCAGCCAATCCACCCAGGTAAGTAAATCCGTAACAAGCTGTACCTGCGATCGCCACCCCAATCAACACCAAACTCAAAATTTCAAATGCTGTACCCAACGTAAACAAGGCATATCCAATTACCAGTAGCAATGAACCGAGCTGGAGCGACCGCCGTGCTTCCATGTGTCGGGCAGCAGGTTGAAAAAAAACTCCTGCAATCACAATGATGAATAACATTGGACCCGACCAGTTGGGTAGCCCATAATGCGTGAGTTGAGCGGGTAAGATGATGCCTACAATGCCTGCTAATGACCAGGCAAGGGCGATTGCTAGTCCTGCCCAGATTGCCGCTGAAGGAAATACAGGCAGTCGAATCAGGGGAGTTGATGTAGTTGCCTGTTCAGGAATGCCAAAAGTTAAGCCGATGCAACCGAGAATCAAACCAAAGACAACCCAATAGCTAAATGGAACCAATGAATCCTGAATGGAGAGAACTGCATTGGTAAACAGGGCACCGCTAGAAAATCCTAGAGCAGTGGTTAAGCTGACGTAAGCAGCAACTTTAGCGGAGTGCTGAGGCATCAGAGTAGATAAATAAGCGGTTCCGGTTCCCGTAATTAACCCCACCCCGATTCCTTGCAACACCCGTGTTATTAACAGGGTGTAAATTGTGGGTTGGGCAATCATCAAAAACGTGGCAACACAGACCAATAACAAGCTGGTGAGAATCACCGTTTTGCGTCCAATTCGGTCAGACGCTCCACCTAGCAAAATTAATGTGGGTAGCAGCCCCGCCACATAGGTCGAGAAGGCGATCGCCGAGATGCTACTACCAAATCCCGCTAGTCTTGCATAAGTACCATACAAAGGAATTTGTAGATTGGTGGCATGGGTGATCAGAAAAATGGCGATCGCGACAATTAAAGCAGGTCGTTTCATCGCTAGTTCCTACATACAGGAAATTTTTTACGTTGAATTTTAGAAGCCTTGGTTTCTAAAGAAAAACCTTTATAAAGAGAGTAGGCGATCGCCATTGACTTTGTAAAGAGATTTTTTTACTTTGTAGGTGTGGTAGAGAGCTAGCTATGGTAAAGAAAACGCAAACTCAAGAAACGGCTGTTCGGACGCGGCGGGCGATCGTTCAACTCTTAAAGCAGGAGGGCAGCTTGGATGCAGAAACCCTTGCTGCTCGTCTGGGAATTACTGCCATGGCAGTGCGGCAGCACCTTTACGCCTTGCAGGATGAACAACTGGTGACCTACCAGGAACAACCGCGACGCATGGGGCGACCTGCAAAACTGTGGCAGTTGACCCCGGCCGCCGATCGCCTATTTCCTGATGGTTATGCAGAACTCACTTTAAGTTTGCTGAATTCTGTCAAAGAAGCGTTTGGTGAAGCAGGGCTAGACCGCTTGTTAGAAGTTCGCACTCGGCAACAGCTTGAAACTTACACCCAGCAAATGGAAGGTAAGCTAGCACCCGACACAACTGCGGAGCAAACGCTCAAGCAACGTCTACACAAATTAGCTGAAATTCGCACTCATGAAGGCTACATGGCAGAGGTGCAGGCTCAACCAGATGGCTCATTTTTGTTTGTGGAGAATCACTGCCCGATTTGCGCTGCTGCTACTGCCTGCACTGGACTCTGCGCCAAGGAGTTAGAAATCTTTCAATCTATCTTGGGAAATGAAATTAACATTGAGCGTGTAGAACATATCATTGCCGGAGAACGGCGTTGCGCTTATCAAGTCAGCTTAAGCATGTTGCAGATATAGGTAGGGACGCACCGCAGTGCGCCCTTACAGAAATTGGTGTGTCGCGAAATCTATTGAAATCGGTATTAAACAATTCCTGGTCCAAGGAGTAAAATCTCTTTGCTTGGATAGACTGAAGTAATCGTGGGGTAGGAGCGATCGCAATGAACAGTTCTGATTCGTCCAGCGGTGTAGAGGGTCAGATTGGCAAGGTTCTTCTGATTGGAGTCACTGGAGGCACGGGGCACCATGCGATTCAAGGGCTGCTGGAGCAAGGCATCACAGACCTGCGAATTCTTACCCGCAAAATTGATTTAAGCCGACCCTCTTTGGCTCAACTCAGCCAAGCCGGATTAGAGCTAGTGGAAGCCGATCTGGATGACGCCACTTCTCTAGCTAAAGCCTTTGCAGGAGTTGAGCGAGTTTACTGCCATGCGACAGCCGGAGATTCTGCTAAGCCTGACCCTCGTGAGGTTTCTAGAGCCAGAGTATTAGCCCAGGTTGCTCAAGCAAGCGGGATTCGCCATTTCGTCTACAACTCTGCTGGAGGAGCCGATCGCCATTCAGGAATTGGACATATCGAGCAAAAGTATCAGGTGGAGCAAATCCTTCAACAAGCTGGACTCCCGACTACCATGCTGCGAGCCTGCCTGTTTATGGAGGAATTTTGGAAGCGGTATACCCGTCCATCTGTGCTCAAAGGCTCATTCTCCTTCGCAGTGCAACCGACTAAGCCCCTTCATCTGATCACCACTAAGGATATGGGACGGGTGGCTGCTTATGTGATGAAACATCCTGAACAATACATTGGCAAAGCGATCGAGCTAGCTGGAGATGTGTTGACACCCCGACAAATGGCAGACGCATTTGCCAAAGCTCAGGGAAAACCAGTCGTCTATAAGGAAGTGCCGCCGTGGATCTTTTTACTCCTGTTTCGCAAGTCACTGTTTGATCTGATCCAGTGGTATCGCAATCATGGCTATCAGGCAGACGTGCCCCACCTGCGGGATCAGGAGTTTCCCGGCTTACTAACAACTTTCCAGGAGTTTTTGGAAGAAAGCCATTGGGCAGACGAAACGTTGACGATACCTAATTGAGAGCAAACTGTCATGAACCAGACCCACCGCATTACAGCCGATCGCTTTGACGCGGCTCTATTTGATTTAGATGGGGTGTTGACGGCAACGGCTAAGATTCATGCGGACTGCTGGAAGCGCTTATTTGATCAGTTTCTCAAGCAGCACAGCGAAAAAACGGGTCAGCCTTTTGCGCCATTTGATCTGGCAGATGACTACAAGCTTTATGTTGACGGCAAGATGCGGTATGTCGGGGTGGAGAGTTTCTTGCAATCGCGAGGCATCCAGCTACCTCATGGCGACCCGACTGAGTCACCCAATTATGATACCGTGTGTGGGCTGGGCAACTTTAAGGACAATTATTTCGGTGAGGTGCTGCATTCCCAGGGTATTGAGGTGTACGACGGTTCAGTTGCTCTGGTTCGCCATTTGCGCCAGCAGGGATTGAAGACAGCGGTTGTATCTTCTAGCCATCACTGCAAGGAAGTGCTTAAAGTAGCTGATATTGAAGACTGCTTTAGTGCGATCGTCGATGGCAATCTTGCTGACGAACTGCACCTGGCTGGCAAGCCTGCTCCAGATGCTTTCTTGCTAGGAGCCAAACAGCTTGAGGTTGAGCCAAGCCGAACGGTGGTGTTTGAAGATGCGCTTTCAGGAGTTCAGGCAGGTCAGGCAGGTCAGTTTGGTCTGGTTGTGGGGGTCGATCGCGCTCAACAGGCTGATGCCCTGCTGCAACATGGAGCCGATATTGTAGTTCAAGATTTGAGTGAGTTGGTGCTGTGAGCCAATTCCGTCTCTAGCTAGTCATCGAGCCAAAAGCCAACGGGAGCAAGCGTCTATTCCGATGAGCATTTGGCACTTTTGTGAATATTCTGGCTTGCCGATGGACAGATTGAAAAAGTGAAGTTTGAATGTGGGACACCAAATTTTCTGCTTGTCCTATTAGCAGATAACCGGTTGGCTGCAAACTGAAATGGAACCGAACCAATGCTCGGATTTGAGTTTCTGACGTGAGGTACATCAGCATATTTCGACAAACTAGTAGATCGATGCGGGGCAGGGGTGGGGCTTGAATCAGGTTGCGAGTCCGAAAGATAATGGAGTGATAAAGCTGCCGCCGCCAACGGTAACCTTCCGCTGTAGGCTCAAAATATTTCTCCAAAAGGTCAGGGGGAACTGGCTCAACGGCATAGGAGGGGTAGCAACCTTTTTGGGCTTGCAGTATGGCCTCTGAATCCACATCTGATCCGTAGATTCGTACTCGTTGCTGAAATTGATTTATTCCCAAGGCTTCTGCTAATAGGATTGCCAATGAGTAGGTTTCTTCTCCCGAAGCACATCCCGCACTCCAGATCCGAATCGGTTCGTCGGGTGCTTTGCTTGCAATGATTTTGGGGATCACTTCATTCTCTAGATGATCCCAGACGGGGCGATCGCGAAAGAAGGAAGTGAAGTTAATATAAACAGTATTTAAGAGATGAGTAACTTCATCCGGTTGCTGCTTTAAATAGTCAAGATAGTCCTGATGATGCTCAACTCTCACGTCCCGCATCCGCAGCCGAACTCGACGCAAGAGGCTAGGGAGCTTGTAACCCGTGAGATCAATCTGCTGAACTTGCTTAAGATACGTCAGTAAGTCTTCTAGGTCAGCCGAATCAGTTAAATCAGTTGCTTCTGTTGGCGAAACGGTTATGTTAGGAGGCAAACAATGGTACATAGATAGGAGTTAACCTGAGTCTGTGGGTTGAACTGAACAAGCTAACGACTGTCTAAATCTTAGATGCTCTCCTATGTGAGGCTCTGTCCAGTTTCGTACAGGAGAAAATCTTGATATTCTTCTGTTGATTAAATTGGGCGACTGGATGGTGGGAATCTCTCACCTATGTACGAAGTGCGATCGCCTCCTGTGGAGCTATGCTATGGTTACGAGCTACGAGATTGCTATGGCTGCTAGAAATCGTCTGCTTGATTCTCTACCCCAACCCTTATTTGAAAAACTGACTCCTGCTCTCAAAAAAGTCTCGCTACAACTGGGCGATCGCCTGCATGATCCGGGTGAGATCATCTACGATCTCTACTTCCCTCTAGATTGCGTGCTGTCGATCACGTTGATGATGAGTAATGGCACAACGGCTGAAACGGGACTGGTCGGAAATCGGGAGGTGCTAGGGGTCAACGCCTTTATGGGAGGTCGAGAAACGACGCAAACCACCTATATTGTGCAACACGCAGGGGATGCCTTAAAAATTGATGCGCGGGTCTTGCTCAAAGAGTTTGATAGTAATAAAGACCTGCGCGATGTGATGCTACGCTACACCCAAGCCTTTATTGCCCAAATCTCACAAACTACTGCCTGCAACAGTCTTCACAAGTTAGACCAGCGATTGGCTCGCTGGTTGCTAGAAGTGCATGACCGCGTAGAGGCAGATGAGATAGCTTTAACCCAGGAATTTATTGCCGATATGCTGGGGGTGCGTCGTGCTGGAGTCACCCAAACTGCCCAAGCGCTTCAGGATCGTCGTCTAATTCGCTACCAGCGTGGGCACATTCATGTCCTAGATCGACCCGGATTAGAAGCCTCTGCGTGTGAGTGTTTCCACACCGTTAAGGAGGAATACGATCGCTTGCTGGGTAACCATCACAAAGTACTACCGTAACGCCACAGTTTTGGGCAAAGCAAGCAGGAAATGAGCTAGGAAACCCATGTGCTGAGAAGCGCGATCGCATTCATGCACCTGAGGCTGGGTTTTGCAAACACTTATCCAAACTGCTAGACGTTGGTAGGTTGATTGCAACAATAGCCTGTATCACTAAACACACCCCTAAATACAACCCTTGCCTGTTGTATCGAGTCTCTCTAACCAACCAAAATTATCAGAGGACAGGTTTTACTGTTGAGCCTTGGATCTTATTCAAAATCTGGGCTGTTAGACCTGCCCACACCAAGATGCGCTTTATGAAAAGCCTCTTCGTAATCCTTTGAGGTTATTATGACCGCTAAAAATCAAATATTGGCTGCTCTCTCTGCGGATGTGCGCGATCGCCTTGCGCCTCATCTCGATCGTGTCAGCTTAAAGCAGGGTACGCTCGTCCAGTCCTCTGGTGAGCCAATATCCTCCCTTTATTTCCCGATCAACTGCCTCTTCTCTATCACAATCACGATGCAAAATGGTGCAACAGCAGAAGTGGGCATGGCTGGTAGTCGAGATGTGTTGGGTGTTAACGCTTTTATGGGTAAAGAGGAAAGTACCCAAACAGAATATACCGTCCAACTTTCAGGTGATGCGATGAAAATTGGTGCTCAAGCTCTGCGGCAGGAGTTTGACCGCAACGATGAGCTACACGATTTACTGTTGCGCTATACCCAAGCATTTCTGGCACAGGTTTCTCAAACGGCGGCTTGCAACTCTCTGCACACGCTAGAACAACGCCTGCCGCGCTGGCTGCTTGAAACGCAGGAGCGAATTCACTCCGACCATCTACCTCTAACACAGGAGTTTATGGCTACGATGCTGGGTGTGCGACGGGCAGGTGTGACGCAGGTGGCGCAAAAGCTTCAGGAGCGGAAACTGATTCAATATCGTCGAGGAAATGTCCAGATTCTCAACCAGGCTGGGCTAGAAGCCTCTGCTTGCGAGTGTTTCAGACTGGTTAAGGCTGAATACGATCGCTTGCTAGGACAGCAATAATGAAGCGATTCATCCCGTCTTTCTCGCGTCATATTGTTTCATTGGCAACCAAAGAGATGAACCAGCTACTCACACCATCCCCTCGCATTTTTGTCCTTGACTCAGACGACGATGCCCGACCGCTCTTAAAGCATAACCTCCAAATCTGGGGCTATTCAGTGACGCTAGCGCTTGATGAAGTGGATGCCCTTGAGCGAACTCAGGGAAAAGGCGATCGCTTTGACCTGATTTTAATTAGCCAGGTCGGAGAAACGATCGATCGCTGGATGGCGATCGGACAAAAGATTCGTCAAAACACAGTCCTTGACAGTCGCACGCCAATTATCGTCATGGCAGAGCGGTACGGGGCAGACCTCGAAGGGCAAAACATTCAGATGGGCGACAATGAGTATGTGACCTATCTAGAAGACGGGCAACAGTTAAAGCGCATCCTCCAGCAGCTATGTCCGGTCTATTAATGCTGTCCATTCTGTTGCTGCTGTTGCTGTACCAAAGTCGCAACGGTTCTAATTAATGCCTCCGGCTCAACGGGCTTGGCAACATGCCGCTGAAAGCCTGCTCTGAGTGCTTGCTGATGGTCAATCTCCGCAGCGTAGGCGGTTAGGGCGATCGCTGGAACCTGACCGCCTCGATCGGGCGGAAGCGACCTGACTAGCCGCATTAGGGTATAGCCATCCGTATCCGGCATTCCAATATCGCTGAGCAACACATCTGGTGTCGATTGAGATAACAAAGCTAGCGCTTCGTTTGCGGAGGTCGCCGGTAAGACTTCAGCACCCGCTTGCTCCAGCACAAAAGCAGCAAACTCCAAAGCATCTGGCTCATTATCAACCACTAAAATTTGGGTGCCTTGCAAATCAAAAGAATCCTCTAAAGGCTGCCGGTCTAGCTCCGCTGTGGGCTGAGCAGACGTAAGCGGCAGTCTCACGGTAAAGGTTGCACCCTGTCCTTCTCCAGGGCTGTCTGCCGATACCGTTCCCCCATGTGCCTCGACAATCTGACGCACGATCGCCAGTCCTAATCCCAGTCCCCCAAATCGGCGAGTCGTTGCGCTGTCAGCCTGCTGGAAACAGTCAAACACGCACGGCAAAAAGCTTGGGTGAATGCCAACGCCTGTATCGCTCACCTTGATCTGAGCATGGTGATCCAACTGTTCTAACCGCACAGTGACCCGACCCGCTTCCGGTGTAAATTTAACTGCGTTTGAGAGCAGATTCCAGATCACCTGTTGCAAACGGGTTGAGTCTCCCAAAACCGATGGAATCTTAGTGTCCAGCGTTGCTTCTATCTCGATTGACTTAGCCTGGGCTGCTAGTTGCACCGTTTCAATGGCGGCTCGAACAGTCGCCGCTAAACTGACTTGGCCCACATTCAAACTGAGCTTGCCTTGCAAAATTCGAGAGACATCCAGCAGATCATCAACCAACTGGGCTTGTAGTCTGGCGTTACGCTCGATGGTCGTCCAGGCTTTTTCAGTTTTGGCTGCGTCAAGATTGCCTCTCCGAATCATCTGAACCCATCCCAGAATCGGGTTAAGCGGCGATCGCAACTCATGCGATAGAACGGCTAAGAACTCATCTTTAATCTGGTTGACCCGTTCAGCCGCTTCTCGTGCGGCTTGTTCTCGCTGTAAGATTTGCTCTCGTTCAATCTCAATTTGCTTGCGATCGGTAATGTCACGAGTTGTTCCCGCTACCGCTTGCACAGTGCCATCTGGGTTGAAGATCGGCACAAAGATATCTTCGTAAGCTCTGGTGCCAAATGCGGTTGTGTAAGATGACTCGTCTTTGAGCGGCTGTCGCGTGGCGATCACGTCCTGAATTTTCTTTTGCAGACGTGCGGCTAGCTCGGTTGGATAATCGAGTTCAAAGAAGTTTTTGCCCACCGCTTGGTACAGCGTTTTTTGCCAAAGGTCAAGTAAGGGTTGATTGGCGTAGGTGAACCGTCCTGAGAGATCAAAGGTGTAGATAAAATCTGGCACGGAAGACGCAACGGCATCAAACTTTTGGAGCTGTTGCTCCAGCTCGGTGGAAAGCTGCTTCAAGGATTCTTCTGCCTGTTTGCGATCGGTAATATCAATCAAGGCACCCGGAAAGGAAATGGGTTTGCCTGTTGCATCATATTCAACTCGTCCCCGTGCCCTGAGCCAACGCTCTTCTCCACAAGTCGTTTGAATGCGGTACTCAGCCGCATATTCCCTGCCTGTTTCGATCGCCTGCTGAATCGCAGCAGAAACGCGAGGGCGGTCTTCTTCATGGATGGACTGGACAAAGAACTCAAGCGGCAATCCCTCAGTTGTCGCAACGTCTGGGTCAACCCCAAACAAATAAGCAAACGCTCCGTTTACCACAACGCGATCGACAGGAATATTCCACCGCCAGATGTAAATCGCTCCTGCGGCCAGAGCAGACTCCAACTGCACATGCGCTTCTCGCAACGCCGTTTCTGCGCGTTGACGTTCGGCTTCAGCCCGCTTTGCTTCGGTAATATCTCGTGAAATCGCTACCAGTTGCACAACCTGTCCAGCGGCATCACGCACGGGTGTAACAATGGTATCCCACCATTTGGGTGTGCCCTTAGCAGTAGGGAGATAGCCTTGAAATTGACCTGTGTTTCCCATTTTGGCAGCGGCGATCGCAGCTTTTGCTTTTTCATGGTCTTCACCCTGCCAACGGTCAACCCAAATGGTATTCAGGATAGAGGACGGATCATCGATTTCTAAAAGGCATAGCCCACCTTTACTGATATAGAGAATTTCACTAGTCAACGCTAAAACCTTGATGCAGTCTTTGCTGCTCTCCAAGATGCTTTGCTTTAACTCTTCACTCTCTCGCAATGCCTCTTCCGCTTGCCTGCGACCCCGCAAGGCGTTTTGTTGTTCGCTAATATCGCTGATCAACGCCACAAAACCCTCAACGCTGCCCGACGCGGCAAACTGAGGCACGTAGGTTGCCTCTACATGACGGATTCTGCCATCTTGAAGCAAAACCTCACGCTCGAATGTGACTTGCTCTCCTGTCAGGACTTGCTCTACATAAGGGCGAAGGGTGGCATACACGGTTTCCCCTAACACTTCCTGGATTGCCTTGCCACAAAGGTTGGTTACAAAACCCCCAAACCATTCTTCGTACTTTTGGGTGGTAAAGCGATATCTCTGCTCAGAATCGACAAAGGCAATGGAAGCGGGGATGACATTCGTGATCGATCTCAGTTCCGTTCCTGGCAGCAAACTTGCTTCAGCCTTCTGGTACAGGCTTAGACTCTGCAAAGCTGCTGCCGCAAAGCCTGCAAGGCTGGTCATTAAGCGCTGATCGCCCCAGTCAAACCGTTGCTGCTCAGTATGAGACAAAACCCAGAGAGTACCGAGCGGCTGATCGTTTACCCGGAGCGGCAAGACGAGTTCTTCAACAAAAGGATGTTGAAAAGAATGCAGGTGGGTGAAGTAACGTTCAGGATAGGTATAGAGTTGAGGGGCTTTGTGGTCTAGACAGACACCGCAAGGACAAAGGCTTTTCGGCAGTATTTCTCCCTCATGGTCAGCTAAAGCTCCAGTAACCGCAATCCAACGAAAGACTTCCTCCCCCTCAGCAGTGACCTCTAGTAAGCTCACCCCGGCGGTTCCTGCCTGGCACAAATCTCTCGCCACAGTCACCAGCGTTCTTAGCATGGTTTGTGACTGTGCTGCTAGCTGCTGCGCCAGCGTGTGAAGGGCTTGAGTCTCAGCCTCCAGGTTTGCGGCTCGAAGCGATCTCTGAGCTAACGCCTCCGTAATTAGAATGTCCTCTAAACTCACAGAGGACGATGTTTTAGACATCCCTTTCTCCTTTTGAAGAAGACTGCCTTAACAGGTTCTTCCTGGGTTCGCCGATCGATTTCAAGTTCGATTTCATAATCTGACCAGCGTTAGTGCCATCGGTAAAGACATACAGCGCCTTTGCTCCCAGCAATTCACAGCCTTAGGGGAAATGTCTAGTTCTGCAGCAGATTTCTCCTGGGAGTTGAGATACTGTTGGAGGTGACAAGCCAAGTCTGGAATGGGCAGGAATTTTGTGAGGGACATTGGCTTGCATCATAGGGCAGAGGGTGTAACTTTACCTACATTCCTAGGGCAGAGGTTGCACGACAGCTAAGGGCAGCTTTCGAGAAAGACACAATTGATACGGATACGTCGTTGGAAAGACGCAGCAACCCAACTGCCTCTTTAGGATCGACAAAAGGCTAAAGGCACATACTGCTGCCTATATCTCTGTCTCAAATCTTGCTCAGAGCAAAACAGCTTTAAGCAATTTATTGCACTGCTATTTATTACACGGCTATTGGCTTGCGGTTGTAGAGCAGGTTTCACTATCCCTCACAACTGGCAACCCTTTAAAGATCGAATTCCCGCAGAGAATTTAGACGAGGATTTAGACCATGACGAATAGTTCACTAACTCGCCCCCTGGCCGTTGTGACGGGTGCCTCTAATGGCATCGGTTATGAACTCGCCAGGCAGTTTGCTCAAAAAGGCTTTGACTTGCTGGTGACCGCAACTGGAGCCAGTATCAATGAAGCGGCTCAAGCATTCAAGCAATTTGGTGCAAACGTTGAAACAGTCCAGGCCGATCTGGCTACCTATGAAGGGGTTGAGACGCTTTACAGCAAAATCCGGTCGATGGGGCGGCCTGTAGAGGCGATCGCCATCAATGCAGGAGTTGGGGTCGGGGGTGAGTTTTCTCATGAAACAGAGTTGAATGACGAACTCAACCTGATCAACCTAAACGTCGTGTCGTCAGTTCACCTGGCCAAGCGAGTAGTGAAAGATATGGTCGATCGCGGCAAAGGGCGGGTTTTGTTTACCTCCTCGATCGCTGCCCTCATGCCTGGCCCCTTTGAAGCAGTCTACGCTGCATCCAAAGCGTTCATTCACTCCTTTGCTGAAGGACTTCGCAACGAGTTAAAGCACACCGGGGTTACGGTTACTTCGCTGATGCCAGGTCCGACAGACACCAACTTCTTTCACCGGGCTGGAATGGATGATACCAGGGTAGGTGCCAACAAAAAAGACGATCCGGCTGAGGTGGCCAAGCAAGGGTTTGAAGCATTGATGACCGGCAAAGATTCGATTGTCGCAGGGTCTCCTATGACCAAGCTTCAGGGCAACATGAGCAAGGTTTTGCCAGATACGCTCAACGCTGAACTACACCGTCAGCTTACGGAACCCAGCTAAGCCAACAAGTAACCGTATTGCTTCACCTTTCAAAGGGCATGAACTCAAAAGCCATGAACTGAGAAACATGAATAGTGGTTAGCCCTGGTTGATTGACAAAACTCCTAAAACTACTGATGTACCGTAGGTTGGGTGAAACATCGCGGAACCCAACAGAATCGAGGCAGGAGTTGGGTTACGCTTTGCTCTACCCAACCTACATCAGAAGATTTGTCAGTCAATCAGGTAATTAGACCATCGCGGAAGTACATGATCGGTAAAGTGAGCGATTAACTCTAGTGTGTCGCTCACTTTGCCCTAAGTAATTGAATGCTTCAATTACTTACTGTTGGCAGCGATCAGCAAACTTGTTGGTAAAGAAAATGATAGAAAATAGATTAAATTCAGAGATGTTATATCGAGAGCTTGGCAGTACGGGAGAGCAGGTTTCTGCGATCGGACTGGGGGGATGGCATCTTAGCTTGAAGCATGTAGATGAAGACTTGGCAACTCGAATTGTTCGCACGGCGATCGATCGCGGTATCACCTTTATGGATAACTGTTGGGATTACAATGACGGAGCCAGTGAAGTCCGCATGGGGAAAGCGCTTCGGGACGGCTATCGTGACAAAGCATTCCTAATGACAAAGATTGACGGCCGCTCTAAAGCAGAAGCTGCCAAACAGATTGATGAATCCCTCAAGCGATTACAGGTTGAGCACGTTGATCTATTGCAGTATCACGAAGTTTTGCGATTTGAAGACCCTCATCGCATTTTTGATGAGGAAGGTGCTCATGCCGCTGTCTTGGAAGCTCAGAAGGCAGGAAAAATCCGATATATCGGTTTCACCGGACATAAAGATCCCTACATTCATCTGCACATGTTAGAAGTGGCGAACCAGCAGGGTTTTAAGTTTGATACGGTTCAAATGCCGCTAAATGTAATGGATGCCCACTACCGTAGCTTCGCCAAGCTCGTCGTGCCAGAACTGGTTAAACAAAACATTGGCATCCTGGGCATGAAGAGTATGGCAAATGGAATTTTGCTCCGGTCGAATACAGTAACGCCGATCGAATGTCTTCACTATGCGCTAAATCTACCCACCTCCGTTGTAATTACGGGGATGGACAGCCTGGAGTATCTTGAGCAAGCCTTTGAAGCAGTGCGAACCTTTCAGCCTATGACAGATGCTCAGGTACAAGCGTTACTCACCAAAACAGCCGAAGCCGGAGCAAGAGGTGAGTTTGAGCCATTCAAAACCTCCTCTATTTTTGATGGCACTGCCCAACATCCAGCCTGGCTAGGAGAAGAACCTCAACGCCTTCAACAACTGATGTCGGCAGCAGGATAGGGTCAACAGCATGAACATTACTCAAATCCACTTCCTTTAGAACTTTGTAGAACTTAGAAATTAGATATGACCTATACAACAACAGTCGACACAACAACGGTCGGCGAAGCAACTTCACATTTTATGCAGACGCTCCAACAAATCGAGAAAACAGGTGAGATTGAGCAACTCGTCGAACTATTCTCAACTGATGCAGAGCTAACAAATCTTGCAATGCTAGAACCCCTCGAAGGAAAAGAGGGCGCTCGCCAATTCTGGCAAAAGTACCTTTCAGTATTTGACCGTATCCATTCTGAATTTACTCATGTTGTTGAAGCCAACGATTCTTCAGTTTTGGAGTGGGTTTCAAAAGGAGCACTATCAACCTCTGAGGAGATTACTTATCGGGGTGTCAGCATATTAGAATTCAATCACGGAAAGGTGCAGCACTTTCGCACCTACTACGATTCAGCCGCCTTTTTGCCACAGGGCGCAAAGCACGGATAGAAGCAATAAAAGTAGTTTTTCCTAATAGGAGATGATAATGCAACTTAATCTGACTTTGTTGTGGGTCACTTTGTCGTTTGTGGTGGTAGGGGCGATCGCACTACTGCTTCAGCCTGCGATCGACTTTCATTCGTCACTATAGTATTCGTCACTATAGTATTCGTCACTATAGTATTTCTAATCTGAAGATGTTGCAGTAGATAGGGACGCACTGCGGTGCGCCCTTACAGACATTGCTGCGTCGTGAAATCTGTTCAACTCGACAAGATTGGGGACAGATTACGACTAGACGCTTGTATTGCAAACTACAAACTACATTTAGATATACGTTGTTCAGGCGTGAAACTGTTCTGAATATAGAGTTAATAGTATTGAGTGCGTTGCTACAAAAATAAATATTTGCTTCCATTGTTAATAGATAGGATATGCCAACCTCAGTTGAGTTCAAACTATTAGCGCCTCACAACAAAGCTGCCGTACTCATAGGTTCATTCTCCGACTGGAATGAAATTCCGCTGCAAAAGGATGATAAAGGCTATTTCCGTACATCCGTTGAGCTAGATGATGGCGTTTATCAATACAAATTTCGAATACAGTCTAAAAGCTGGTCGCATGAGCCGGACGAGTGGGTAGAGATCAACGACCCTTATGTGACAGAAATCGATGCATCCACTAGCAATGGAGTAGTGCGAATTAAGGATGGAGAACGCATCGTTGATGACTATGTGTGGCACCACGATGACAAACTCTTGCCTGAGAATCACGAATTAGTCATTTATGAGTTATTAGTTTCTGACTTCTTTCACGGCACTCAGGATAACCACCAGGGTCACTATACAAATGTGATTGAGAAGTTAGACTACTTGTGTGAGTTGGGCATCAATGCGATCGAACTTATGCCCGTCAATGAAACTCCTGGCGACTATAACTGGGGCTATATCCCCAGCTATTTCTTTGCACCAAAACCAGAGTACGGATCAACCCAAGAATTGAAGCACTTGATCGATGAGTGTCATGCCAGGGGTATTCGCGTCATTTTAGATCAGCTTTACAATCACTCTTCAGAAGAAAGTCCACTGTTACACATCGATCGCGATTACTGGTATTACCACGATCGCCACCATCCAGATGCTGACCCTCAGGATTATTGGGGACCAGAATTTAATTACGAGTACAAAGATGAAACACTCGGTATTCGCCCAGCCTGGGAATTCATGGGCGATGTGATGCGGTTTTGGGTGCAGGAGTATCACATTGATGGAATTCGCTACGATGCCCTAAAAGAATTGGATAACTTTGACTTTCTCCATTGGATGACCGAAGGCGCGAAGCAAGTCGCAGGACAAAAGCCTTTTTACAACATTGGGGAACACATTCCAGAAAAACCCGAGTTAATCAGTCCGAACGGTCCAATGGATGGCTGTTGGCACGAGAATCTTTACCAGACGTTGAAGCCTCACTTGTGTGAAGAGGCTTTTGATCTTGACCAGATTAAGCAGGCGATCGACCCTACCCAACAGGATTATCCGCAGGGATTGATAAAGGCGGTTAGTTACCTGTGTAATCACGATCAGAAGCGACTGTTACTCGAATTGGGCGATCGCGATATTCTTGACGATGCTGCCTTCAGTCGAGCAAAACTAGGTGCAGTACTGTTGATGACCGCTGTGGGCGTGCCCTTAATTTGGATGGGCGAAGAGTTTGGAGACTGCACGCCAATCAATGCAGATGAGCCAGATCAACAGCTTGGCTGGTTGTTGTTGCAGGGCGATCGCAATCGCGATTTGTTTGAGTACTACAAAGGATTAATCGCTCTACGGAAACAAAACCTGGCACTTCAAACGGCTAACATTGACTTCTTTCACGAGAACCCAGAGGATAAAGTCTTTGCCTACGGTCGTTGGAATGACCAAGGCGCACGAGTGGTAGTTGTCGCCAGTTTTTCTGATCAGTTCCGAGCAGATTATCAAATTCCTCACTTTCCTGAAAATGGAACCTGGCATGAGTGGACAAAGAATTACAAAGTTGAGTCGCAGAATAACCAGCTAACGATTAACTTGGGTGAATACGAAGCCCAAGTATTGGTTTGGCAGTAACACCAAGGGTTATGTCTTTATGATCCCACTATGGCTGCGTTCTATAGCTGCGTTGCCCATTTGACAAACAACTTTCGTAGGGGCACGGCATTGCCGTGCCTCTAAAGGGACGATTGCGATGAACACTCAAAAAACAACCCTGCCGATCGCCACTCCAATTCTGCTCGTTGCATTCTCTATCCTCTTACCGTTACCGGCTGTCGCGCAGTCTACCCAACCGACTGAAGCCGATCAGGACAATATTTATCACGAAGATGAAAACTTACCGGATGATGCCGATGTTTTCCCTCGGCTGGGACATACTGCCGGAACTGAACAGGAAAACAATAACTGTCGAGCCAGCGCTTGGGGAGCAATCATAACCACTATTCCAGGTAACGCGTTTGTAGAAATCGATAACCGTACTGTCGATCGCACTGGTGAATCCTGGTTTCAAGTCACAAATTTAAACTGCTGGATTCACGAGAGTCGCATTGATCTGTTGTAGTTAGCTGTAGCTAAAAGAGAACAATGGACTTTTACGACTCATGCTTCAACTCAACACGTTACGGCTAAAACCAATCCAAATTGTATGGGTTGGAATGGTGATTGCGATCGCCGGATGCACTCCACCTCAAGCTCAAATGCGTGAGTCATCTCCCCCGGTTATGACACCCACAGCGGTTTCTCCAACGCCATCAACGCCTGAAGATGCCCTGGATCAAGAAGACTGGCTTGACCTTCTCCTAGGAGAAACTGTTCGTGACCTTTCCTTTACTCAAACGGGAGCATTGTCCTATCAAGACACAATCCTACAGTCTGAAATCCCGGTATCCACCAGTAGCGACGGTGCCGTAACTTATGCAAAACGGTTAATTGTCTCACCGACCTCTCCATCCGGTCGTTACACCATTCTCAAAGCCTGCGAAGAAGTCACAGATGAAGGGCTATGTTGGGCGATTTATAAAGTCGATCGCGCTCAGCAAACCGTTCAAACTGTGAGTATTGGCAAATATGGTGGGCTCGACTGGGTGCAGTGGTCTGCTGACGATCGCTATGCTGTTTTTGTAGAAAAACTGGAAGGAACAGCCTGGTTTATCATAATGGACTTACAGTCAGGAGAATCGAGCATTTCCGACGAAATACCTGCACAGCCCGAGTTAGACAGCTTCACCTGGACGGGCGATCGCACCTTTACGGTCACCCTTGCTGACCAGTCCCAGTTTCAGGGAGACATTGAGATTTACTTTCCGCCGAAATAAACGGGGTCTTGGTCACGTCGATGCTTCATGGGAATCGGCGGTCCTTGTCTGTCGCCCGCTAAAGCTGCCGTTTTCTCTAGCGCTTCCCTGAGTCGCTTAGCAGCATAGATGGACATATCGCGGGGGACATTGATGCGATCGCGCAAATATCGCAGTCCAAAATCTGAGCCATCGGGTGGAATACACACTTCGCCAGTCATCATGGAAGTCAAGGCACAGCGGAGAGCCTGATCAAACAACTCATCATCGGCGGGGTTTACCCGAACGATGTTAGTGCGATGTTTGATTACGTAATACAGGGCTTCTCGGCGAGAGTTTGGAGGTTCTGGATAAGTCACATCCGGTAAGCCTAACCAGGGTCCATGATCCACTCGGTGCTGATTGGCGCGTGTTTGAGGTTCACGATTTTCCCAACAGCCGCCCATCTGGGGTGGCAAGTCGTGGACGTGAGTGTGAAAGTCACTTTGGGTGCCGCGATAGGTGGGTCGGCTTTCCATTGCGGCAAACCAGTCTGCAAAGCGAGGATTTTCCTCCCGCATGGAGTAGCCTTTGTAATAGTACAGACTGGCATTCATGCGCTCCACATACGGTGTGAAGATCACATCGGCAGTACCAAATTCTTCAAGAAAATAGGGTCCGGGAGTGCTGCCGAGGGCATACTCAACTTTTTCCACCACGTTGACAAATTGCTGACGGCTACGCTGCTCTTGTGGAGGTGACGAAGGATAGCAAAGCCAGCTACACCAGGCGCGAAACAGCAATCGTTCCAATTGCCGCAGGGGAAGTACCCTGGAGTCTTCCATGCCCTGACCCAACGGACCAAAAGCCCGTTCCAGAGCCAGCAAAATGTCATCACTTTCGGTGATCAGCCGTCCGTCTAACTCTAGTGCAGGTAGCATCCCGGAGGGCACCCTGCGTTTGTACCAGCTTTCCTTTTCCCCGTAACAAAACATTGTTACTTTCTCAATACGATACGGGATTTGCTTTTCCTCAAGCCATAGCCAAACTTTTTGACAGTAAGGGCACCAGGCATGATTATCACGGTACAAAGTCACCCGCACATCTGATTCGCTTTGGCCAAACAGACGCAACCGCGCTTGAGCGTTAGTGGGTCCATTAACGGTATCGATCTGAAAATCTGTGAGGGCTTCGAGGTCTGCCCAACCGAGGGGAGCAAGGGTCATGCGATCGCGTTCTATAAGTCGTAAGTCATCTCAAAGCTAGCTTACAACAGCTTCACATGTGGGACTATTCCAGGACTTTACCAGCTATCCTCTTGCTCATCGGAGCCATTCCAAACTTCCAGATCGAGGTCATTGAGATAGAGCAAGGCGCTACGAATTTGCGGCACTGTTCCCTGAAGCTGGAGGTCAAACCAACCATCCTCTCGGGCATTTGCGCTTAGCAAAGCTGCCGAAATGTTGACAGTCAGCCCATACTCAGAAATCAGGTTAGAAATGACAGGTTCCTGCTGGTAGCGCTTAGGAATTCGCACTCTGATGCGAGTTTGCGTCCGCCTTTGATCGTCAGATAGGGTTGTCATAGAACCTCCTGCCTCAAGCTTTACTCTGCATCTTTAATCGCTGTTTTCCGTTCCAGAATTTCTTTGAGTACCAGCGTTACAACGGCTAGCAAAGCCAGCAGCACTGCCGCTGCATAGGCGGACTGGGTTTGATATTGCTTATAAGCTTCTTCAACAAACAGTGGCAGGGTTTGGGTTTTGCCGCGAATGCTACCTGAGACGACAACGATCGCCCCAAATTCTCCCATTGCTCTGGCGTTGGTCAAGATTAAGCCATAAAGCAAGCCCCACCGAATCGAGGGCAGCGTCACCCGCCAAAATACCTGCCAACTGCTTGCTCCCAGCGTTTTAGCTGCTTCTTCTAGTTCTGGCCCCATTTCTTCTAAAACAGGTAAGACTTCACGGGCGACAAAGGGAAGCGTGACAAAAATCGTCGCCAGCAGCATTCCTGGAATGGCGAAGATAATTTTGATTCCGGCAGATTCCAGCAACGGCCCAAACCAGCCATTTCGCCCGTACAGCAACACAATCATCAAACCTGCGACGATGGGGGAAACGGAGAAGGGCAGGTCAATAATACTGATCAGCAGGGTGCGTCCAGGAAAGCGTTTGCGGGCTAGCGCCAGGGCTGCACAAATACCAAAAACGGTGTTGAGCGGAACGGCGATCGCCGCCATCAGCAGTGTCAGCTTCAGCGCATTCACAAACTCTCGTTGTCTGATTGTTTCAAGAAACCCTTCAATGCCGCCATCAAAGGCCTGCACAAACACATTGATCGCTGGAACCAGCAACACCAGCGCCAGGTAAACGACCACAATTCCAATCAGAACCAGCTTTGTCCATTCCCCTTTTTTGGCTAATTCCTTGCTGTCCGTCTTAGGGGATGGCTTGCGCGACAGTGGATTAAAAACTTCAGATGTCATAACGCCGTCCCCACGCCTGTAATAGATTAATTGCCAGCAAAATCACCAGTGAAGCACCTAGCATGACGGAACCAATTACCGTCGCGCCAGCATAGTCATACTGCTCCAATCGCTGAAAGATCAGCACCGGAGCGATCAAATCGTTAAACGGAATGTTTGCTGCCACAATCACAACTGAGCCATATTCTCCTACAGCACGAGAAAAGCCCAGCGCTACTCCTGTCAGAATCGAGGGCAACAGCGGCGGTAATAGCACTCGCCAAAATGTCTGAAACCGGGATGCGCCTAAACTCCAGGCGGCTTCTTCCAGTTCGGGTTCCAGTTCTCTCAAGACGGGCTGCACAGTGCGAACCACAAACGGCAGTGAGATAAATAGCATTGCAACCGCAACGCCAAGGCGAGTGAAGGATACTTTAATACCAAAGGGAGCTAGCAGAGAACCAATCCAACCACTATCGCTATAGATTGTTGCCAGCGTTAAACCTGCAACCGCAGTAGGCAGGGCAAAGGGGAGGTCAATGGCGGCATCTAAAATGCGTCTAAATGGAAACTCATAGCGCACCATGACCCAGGCGATGATCACGCCCATCACACCGTTGATCGCGGCTGTTACCAATGCGGTGACAAAGGTGACATCATAAGCAGAAAGCGCGATCGGAGAAGTGGCGATGCGCCAAATTTCAGCCGGACTAAGTGTGCTGGCTTTCAGCAAAAGGGCGATCACTGGCACAAACAGCATAATCGTCAGATACACCCAAGTAAACTGCCAGATAAACGGCAGGCGGGGAACTTGACGCAGTCTGCTGAGAAAAGATGCAGACTGAGAGTTTGAGGAAGGGGTCATCAGTCAAGACTCCAGTAACACGGGTCACAACGGGCTATTGACGCGATGTGCAGATTGCAATGTGTACATCGCGTCAATGATTAAAGACAAAACAAATTAAGCGCCAGCTTGAATCTGGTCAAACACGGCACCGTCATCAAAGAATTTTGCCTGAATTTCGTCCCAACCGCCAAAGTCATCAACGGTGAATAGGGTTTTAATTTCGGGGTAGTCGTTAGCAACTTCCGCTTTGACGCTTTCTTCAACGGGACGGAAGCCGACCTTGGCAAATTCTCGTTGTGCTTCAGGGGTAAACAAGAACTGTACAAACGCTTCTGCGACTTCACGAGTGCCGTGCTTGTCTACGTTGGCATCGACTACTGTGATTGGATTGTCGATGGAAATGTTGACATCAGGGATTACGTATGGCAACTCTTCCCCATTCAATTTTGCCAGCAACACTTCGTTTTCGTAGTTGATCAGCACATCTCCCTGACCTTGCTTAAAGAATACGTCAGTCGCTTCACGCGCATCTTTGGGCAAAACAGGAGCGTTTCCATAAACTTGAGTGACGTAATCTAAAGCGGCTGCGTCATCTCCGCCCGTCTGGTTGATTGCGCCCCACATCGCCAGGAAATTCCACCGCGCGCCACCTGAAGTTTTAGGATTGGCGGTAATGACAGCTACATCTTCTTTGGTCAGGTCCTGCCAACCTTGAACTGCTTTGGGGTTGCCTTCACGAGTTACCAGTGCAGCGACAGAGGAGTGAACGATTGAGCCGTTAGGAGCTTCTTCTTCCCAGCCTGATTCAATCAGTCCGGCTTCTTCGATTTTTTTGGTATCAAGGGCGAGAGCAAGAGCTACGACATCTGCCTCTAAGCCATCGATGACTGCGCGAGTTTGAGAGCCGGAGCCGCCATAGCTCTGATCAAAGATAACTTCCTGTCCGTCATGCTCGGCTTTCCACTGCTCGTTAAATAGAGGAATAATTTGCTCGTAAGCAGCCTGAGTGACGGCGTAGGAAACCAGGGTTAGCTCAACGGGACCGCTTGCTGCTTCACCCGATGTCGATTCACCTCCGGTTGTTTCAGAGGGGCTGCAAGAGGCGATCGCCAAACTCAGCCCTATTCCTACTAAAAACAGGGAGATTGGCCGCTTTAACAGACGCAGCGATCGCCCCAGCGTTAGCGGGGACAACCCACCCGCAACTGGAGATTTCAACCTTCGTAAGCCAAAAAATCGAGTGAAACGCTGCCACAGGTACATGAGAGAATACTCCTATTAAACACCGGTTAACGGATCGGAATACCGGATTTAGTTTGAATAAGACTGTACCATATATAAAATACAAGTGAATCATAAACGAATTGAATTTCGGGTTCGATATAAAACTAAATTTGTCAGAATATTTGCCAGAATGGGGTATTCCCTAATCGAGCAGCAATGGCATGGCAGTGAAAGCCAAGCAGTCTTTAGAACCCGATTCTTTGCAACTGCTGATTCAGGGCAATTGCCTGTTTCGGGGAATGGATATGGACTGGCTGGCGAACTATGTGTCGCCTGAGCAAATTATTCGAGAAAAGTTATACTCCAGTCGTCCGGTATACACAGCTTTTCGACCAGGGGTATCACTAGAGTTTTTGTATGCAATTTTGGCGGGCGGCCCGGTTATCGTTCGCAGTACGCCACTGGATCGGGTGATTGCGCTGAGCTATCCGGGAAGCTGCTTTGGAATGCGAAATCTTGCATTTGCCTATGGCAAAATCTCCCAGGCGTTTCCCAGTCTGGTTGAGGCGTATAAAACGACCGATGTGTTCAAAATTCCACTTGCGTCGGTGCAAGCACTTTACGAGGAAAGTGAAGTGTTTCGCGATCGCTATCACCTGCTGTTTGAGCTACGGGCTAAGTTTGAATATCATTTGCTCAATTGCAGCACCCATCCACCTCAAGCAGTGGCGGCTTTGCTGCGGGCGCTGATCTATCAGGAGCGATCGCTGGGAAATCAGCCCCAGGCAGACGGCACCTTTATGTTTGATTTGCCGATTGACATCATTGCCCGCGCCAGCCAGCTCAATCACCGCACCGTTGAGCAAGTGCTAAAAGGAATGCGGCAGGTGAAGCTGATAGATTCCGCAAAATCCACCGATCCTTCCAGCGATACAGTACGAGTGCTTGATCCCGAAGGGCTAAAGGAAGTCTATGGGGCAACCCGCGATAAAGTGTCCTGGTGGCCCCTGCGTTGAAAACTTGGCTTCTCGTCAGCTTCTCGTTCCCAGGTTTTACCTGGGAACGAGTATAACCAGCATATTCTCTTCCTGAACCTGTATGACTGTTTCCTTACCCTCACCTATTCCTGTAGCTCTAACTATCGCCGGATCAGATAGCGGTGGTGGTGCAGGCATTCAAGCCGATCTCCGCACCTTTGCCTTTCATCGGGTGCATGGCACCAGTGCGCTCACCTGCATCACCGCACAAAACACGTTAGGGGTGAGTCGGGTAGATGCGCTGCCTGCGGAGTCGGTGGTATCTCAAGTCGCAGCAGTCGTGGAAGACATTGGTGTTCAAGCAGTTAAGACCGGAATGCTGCTGAATCAGGAAATTATTGCAGCGGTATCTAAGCAGGCAGCAGAAATTCACCTGCCCAATCTAGTTGTCGATCCGGTGATGGTGTCGCGTACGGGGGCGCAACTGATTGACGATGAGGCGATCGCCACCCTCCAAAACGACCTGCTTCCTTTGGCGACCATTCTCACGCCCAATCGCTACGAGGCACAGATTCTCAGCGGTTTAGAGATCAAAACGTTAGAAGACATGCAGGCTGCTGCCCAAAAGATTTTTCAGCTTGGGGCAAAGTCTGTGTTAGTTAAAGGCGGCGGTATGGAAGGCGATTTGCGCGGGGTCGATGTGCTATTTGATGGCGATCGCCTCGATACTCTACAAACTTCAACCGTTAACACGACTGATACCCACGGAACGGGGTGTACTTTGTCAGCGGCGATCGCGGCTAACCTTGCCCTTGGTAAAGACCTGCATTCAGCCGTGCGGCTAGCAAAGGATTACGTCACGACTGCTCTGAATTATTCTTTGCGGATTGGCAAAGGACAAGGACCCGTCGGGCATTTCTTCCCACTCATTCGTTAATCCTTCCAGCTTGACTCCCAATCTGGGCAGGTTTCCGTCTCTGAGCCATAGGGGTACATCGCGCAAACTAGGACATTGCCGCCATACATCTGTCCGTGATAGTGGCGACAACCGACACAGGCAGGATGCTCATTCAGCATCGGCTCCAGCGTGTGAGTGACGGGTTCTGCGGCTTCACTCAAAGTAGCCTCTAGCCCGGTAAAAGCCTGCAAAATTGACTCAATCCACGGGTCTAGCTCTGCATCGAGGTTCGCAAGTTCAGGGGCGATCGCACTTTCGAGTTCAGACGCAACATCTTCAGAAAATTCTGCGAAGGCATCTAGAGCTTCAGTCATTTCTTTCGTGGCTTCCAGGAAAAACTGCTCTACTCCGACGGCGACCGTCTCAAACATCTTCACCCAATCGTGCGACCAACCTTCCATAATTTCCCAAACCTAAGCTGCAACTGAACTTCTAGCCCTGATGTGTAGATGAGGTGGACATTGCTCACCCTACAGAAGCCAAATTCTTGATCTTGAAACGCTAGTAGCCCACCCTGTAAAAGCTTTATCCCTGAGGATTTGTTGGGTTCCGCCCTGCTCTACCCAACCTACAGTTCTGCTATCTACAGGTTGTGTAGGTTGGGTGAAGCGCGCAGTGTAACCCAACATTCTAAGCTTGACACGCTACTACGACCACTGCTCATCCTTCGCCCTTTATTTTTCCCTTAGTCTCGCTTCAGCCGTCGCAGTTCTTCCTGTAGTTTTGTGACCTGATCGCGCAAATCATCAACTGGTTCGGGGGGCGCTTCGGATGGAGCTTCGTCTTCAGAGAGAATTTCGATTCGGCGGGGTTCGCCAGGTCTAGCATCAGTTGGGGGATTTGCTGGAGCCTGTTGTGCCCGATTCACCATTTCATCGACCAGCCGCTTTGCTTCCTCGGTGGTCATTTCGCCGCGTGCCACCATTTCGTCAGCAATTTTTTGGGCTTGCGATCGCAACTCGGTTAGCGTCATGCCAGCCTTTTCGCCTGCATAGGAGGCGATCCCAACCCCTAAGTAAAATGCCTTTTGGACTAAATCTCCAAAGCCAGCCATCGCTACAGCGACTCCTTAAATATCACAGGAAATGATCAAGAGAGATGCTTCCAGAATAGGAGTAAATCTGCCAAACTGCCTACCCGACTTTACAAAAGTCTCTCAAACCCAGGGCTTCTTCAAGTACCCCTCAACAAAAGTGACCCGGAGACCACGCCTATCACAAGCATCCCGTATTGCTGCTACCTTCCGGTCCTGACAAAGTTTGGGCGTTGTGATCGCATGGGTCCAGGTCAGCTTTAGCATAACACGTCCAGGAGGCGTGAGACAGGTCAACCGAGTTTAATGGCATAATTTTCTGGGTGACTTCTCTAGGGGCTAAAGGACGACTAAAAAAGTAGCCCTGCATGGCATCGCAATCGATCGATTGCAGGAAATTCCACTGCTCCAATGTTTCTACCCCTTCAGCAACCACTCCCAAATTTAAACCGTGTCCTAAGGTGACGATCGCTTGAATCATCGCTGCATCTTTAGGACTGGTGGCAAAATCTTGGATAAATTCGCGTGCGATTTTAAGCGTGTGGAGTGGAAACTGCTTTAGTGTGGCGAGCGATGAATAGCCTGTACCAAAATCGTCAATTGAAATATAGATGCCCATCTCTTGCAATTCTTTAAGGACTGAGATAGTCAACGGCAAATCGTGCATCGCGATTGTTTCAGTAATTTCTACTTCTAAATAGTGCGGATCGAGTCCTGTGTCTGATAAAACTTGAGTGATTAGCCGAGCCAAATTGGGTTGAAACTGGCGACCTGAGAGATTTACGGCAATCCGAATGGGGGAAAATCCGGCTAGCTGCCACGCTCGATTTTGGGTACAGGCAGTTCGCAGCACCCACTCACCAATGGTGTTGATTTGTCCGGTTTCTTCGGCGATCGCAATAAACTGATCGGGAGGAACGAGTCCACGTTGCGGATGCTGCCAGCGAATCAGTGCCTCTAGCGCCACAATTTGTCCGGTTTGTAAATTGACTTGGGGCTGATAGTGCAACAGGAACTCACCTCGCTCCAACGCTCTGTAAAGGTCGTTGACCAATACCAACTGATCTAATGCCCGCAGGTTCATATCAGCAGCATAAAGCTCAAAACTGTTTCTGCCTCGTTGTTTGGCTCGATACATCGCAGTATCTGCGTTCTTGAGCAATGTCTCAGCATCTTCACCGTCATAAGGCGCAAGGGCAATCCCGATGCTCGCTGTGATGTGTAACTCCTGCTGACCAAACTGGAACGGAGCTTCCAGCACAGTGAGAATTCTTTGAGCAATTTTAGTAATATCTTCTGCGGAATAAAGGTGGGGCAAGATCAGGGTAAATTCATCGCCGCCCCAACGAGAGATGGTGTCACTTTGCTTTAGGCATCTGGCGATTCGTTGTGCCACCTGTTGTAATAGTTGATCTCCAATGGCGTGTCCCAATGTATCGTTAATCGACTTAAACCGATCTAGATCTAGAAACATAACCGCTAGCATCTCTTCATACTGATGAACATGCTCTAGCGCCAAGGTGAGACGCTCGTCAAACAGTAATCGGTTAGGCAACTCAGTCAATCGGTCATGGGAGGCTTGATGTCGTATCGTATCTTCTACGCGCCTTTGCATCACTGCCATATATAGATGAGTTCCCAAAGCTTGAGCCAGCTTAATTTCCTCTGGAGTCCAACTTTGAGGGATTGTTTGCTGCCACGCCGCGGATGCATCCTGTATGTGACTGCCGTGTTCATTCTGCTCCAACCAATGCTTCCATAGGATTTCTGGACCAATCTCCTGACGAAAGATGCTTAAACACCCAAGATATTGCTGTTGATATTGAAGCGGCACGATTAGAATGGCGCGAATCGAAGTGGCTTCAAATGCAGGGGCTAAAGCTTGAAATTGAGCATTGTGGTCACGACTGTGAATGCTACAAGGATAGTGATTGGGGGAAACTGTGTTGTACTGACTGTGCTGACTAATCGGGCAAGGAACAGGTGCAGTGACCGCCAGGCGAGATTGAGGTGACAATTTGTAGGCGATCGCTTCGTAGCAGTCTGTGGATACTGTCAATGAGCCAGCGACAATGCCCATTGCCTGTTGCCAAAAATGGCTCTCTTCTAGCTGCACTAGCGCGGGCTGATCTCCAGAAGTGTAAAGTTGAGCCGCTTGTCCCGTTGAGTCGGCGGTAATGTAAAGCCGACCCCCAATTCCTCCAAAGGCGCGAACGGTTTCATCCAGCACCGTTTGTCGAATTTCTGATATCTCACAGGGGGAGTGAAGCAGGCGACTAATGCGGTTAAGAGTCGCTTCATATTCGACTTGTTGCCGAGTTTGACCCAGTAGATTAGCCTGAGCAATGGCAATTGCCACATGAGTTGAGAGCTGTTGGAGCAATTCAATTTCCCAGGGTTGCCATTCACGAGACTGCTTGCACTGGTGAGCGATCATCAGCCCCCACAGTTCTTCTTTGTGTAGGATGGGGACAACCAGCTTTGATTTCACGCCTAACTCTCGCAGGGTTTCGACTAGGCAAGAGGATATTTCATTCTGTTCGATGTCAGTGATGGCGCGAATCCGCCCCTGCTGATATATCTGGTGACAGCTTAAGGGAAAAATCTCTTCGGGCAAGGGGTGATCGAGCAGCGATGTGCATCCAGGAGCAACTGCTTCGTTGGTTACATATCCGGTGCCATTTGGATGAACTCGATAGGTCAAAACCCGATCAGCTTGTAGAAACTGCTGAATCTCTGAGACAGTCGTATTGAGAATCTGATCGAGATCCAAAGACTGGCGAATCCGTTGAGCAATCTCACTGATGAGATGTTCTCGTTCAACCTGCTGTCGCAGCGCTATTTCTGTTTGCTGGCGGTGAGAAATTTCATCCTGGGCTTGCTGGTAAAGTTCTGATTGGTTAATGGCGATCGCCGTCTGAGTTGCCAATTGTTTCAGTAACTCGATCTCATCCAGGTGCCACTGGCGAGATTCGCTGCACTGCTGAGCCACCAGCAATCCCCATAGTCTTGCTTCACTGACAATCGGTACTGCCAGATTCGCCCGCACCTGGAATCCTTCTAACAACTCCCGATGACAGGGGGTCAGGTTTGCGGTGTGAATGTCTGCAACCGCCTGGACTCGTCCCTGTTGATAAAGATGAATGTATGTTTCGGCAAAGTGGCGATCGTAAACCAGCGTACCCGTAATGGGGTGCCACTTCGAACCGACCGACTCTACTACCACATAGCCACTACCGTCAGGTTTTAGCTGGTAAATCAGCACGCGATCGCACTGAAGAAAATGCCGAACCTCGGATACTGTGGTATTGAGAATTTCTTCAAACTGAAGTGAGTGATGAATCCGCTGAGCCATTTCTGCAACTAAGCTTTCTCGCTCTGATTGCTGTCTTAACATCTCTTCTAGCTGCTTTCGCTCGGTGATATCGTTGCGAATTGCAACGTACTGGTAAGGTTTACCCTCGCCGTTCAGAAATGGAACAATAGTAGTATCAACCCAGTAATATGTACCGTCCTTCGCCCGATTTTTAATCTCACCTCGCCAAACTTGTCCTTGAGCAATAGTGCTCCACATCTTCTGGAAGAACGCTTTAGGATGGTAGCTAGAGTTGATAACGCGGTGATTTCGCCCGATCAGTTCCGCTTTGGAATATTGAGAAATCTTACAAAACTTATCGTTGACGTAGGTAATCGTTCCTTTAGCATCAGTAATAGCAACAATTGAAGATTGGTCAAGTGAAAACTTAATGTCTGCTAGCTCTTTCAGAGATCTTTGCAGTGCCCTCTCAGATGTTTTGCTCTTGTTCAGATCCCGATCGCTTGCATCTTTGATTGCTGCATAACTACGCCGCAGTTCTAGTTGGCTCATAACGTGACGGCTGAGGGCTTGCACGGCTTTGATTTGCCCTGCTGAGAGTTGACGGGACACCCGGTCAATCACACACAGCGTTCCAATTCGATAGCCTGCTGGCGTCACCAGAGGAAAGCCTGCATAAAATCGAATATGAGGCGCACCCGTGACTAACGAGTTTGTAGCAAATCTTGGGTCTAAAGCAGCATTCTTGATAATGAATGGGTCTGATTGCAGAATTGCGTAGGTACAAAAAGCGATGTCGCGATGGGTTTCTGATACGGCTAGCCCTACTTTTGACTTGAACCACTGACGGTTTTGATCAATTAGACTGATTAGAGCAATTGGAGTACTACAAATGTCGGCCGCTAGTTGAGTCAAATTATCAAATTCAGGTTCAGGCTCAGTGTCAAGAACTTGGTATTGATAAAGGGCGTTGAGCCTTGCGGGCTCATGCTCAACTACTGGAACACACATTTTTCTGATTCCTGATTACTCTGTGGGTTGCGCTATGGACAGGTTACGTACGGCTGATGAGGTATGGAAGCAATCATCTCAGCGGTAGTTGTATCGTAAAGCAGGTTTGTCCACTCCCACTTTCGATATAAATAGAGCCGCGTAGATGAACAAGCATTTCTTTGACTAAGGTTAACCCCAGTCCTGTACCGCCTTGTTTCCAGCGATCGCTATTGGGAATGCGATAAAACTTATCAAAAATCCGAAGCTGTTCTTCGACCGGAATTTCAACTCCGGAGTTGCTAATTTCAATTTGCACACATTCTGAACTCGATCGAGCATGGATTGAGATAGTTTCATGAGGTGGTGTGTATTTGCAGGCGTTGTGTAAAAGCTCGGACAGCACACGGTGCAGGGTGTCTGAGTCAGATACTATTGTTGGAAGGCAAGGCGCGATTTGAAGTTCTAGCGTGATTTGCCGTTGCTGAATGCGGTCTTCAAACGGGCGGATCAAATCTATCAGCCAATCCCTTAAATCAATTGCATCTACCAGATCTAAGGATTGCTTTTCAGACGCTAGTCCAGACTCTAATCGCTGTAATTCTAGCAAGTTGTTGACCAGGGTAAGTTCTCGTTCGCACTCGGTTTGCAGAATCTTTAAATGAGTCAGCGTTTTGATGTAAGCAGGATTTTGTTGCGAAGTATCACCGCTATCAGATCTTCCTGCCGCTAGTTGATGCTCCAACATGTGGATTGCTAATTGCATATTGGCAAGAGGCGATCGCAAGTCATGAATCGCCTGGTTCAAAAAGTTGTCTTTTACCTCATTGAGTTGCTTTAGCTCTTCCACTTGGCTTTGGGCTGCCTGGTAAAGGCGTGATTGCTGGATGGCGATCGCACATTGCTTCGCAACTTTTTGCAGCAAATGGATTTCAAGTTCTGTCAATGTTTTAGATGTTGCTTGAATCACCCATAGGTTTCCCAGGTTTTCATCATTATGGTTAATTGAGCAGGCAAACAGTGTGAACTTTTCTTCAGGCAAATTTGTGTTGAAACAGAACTGAAGATAATCTGTTGCTCGAAGACAATGATTAATTTCCGGATCGTGATCTAACGAGAGAACTTTAGTTTGAAAGCTAGAAGTAGGGGCTTGGGACGAGGAACTAGAGATCAATCTTTGTTGATCAGTATCTGTTCGTAAGACAATGTAGCAGTCTGCCTCTAATTCTAGAGCTAGCTCTTGCACGACAGCGTTTAAGCTGAAGGTTTCATCCAGCGAAGCTCGTACTGTCTCGCTGATGCGAGATAGTGTTTGTTCGATCTCTAATGCTTGTTGAAGCTGTACAACACAACCCTGCATCTGTGCCTTTAAATCAACATCGGTTGAGCTCAGACTAGACAAGAACTGTGAGCAAATTTCAGGAAGTGATTCTGGCAGGGATGTTAGCATCTTGCTATCCATTAACAGGTGAGGAGATGTGAAGGAGATTGGAACTAATGAAAGGATTGGAAGTTTGAAAGAAGTGTGGACACAAGCAATCATCAGTAAAGCGTCAGTAAATAGTGTTGATGCTTCAAAGCATCTAGACACAGCTACTTAACAAATAAAGAGAACTTCCTCAATTAGCAGGCGATCGCCTATCGAAGCGTCTTCTAGCAATGCAGCCTTGATGGGTTCCCCTGCTTCCAGTGTTCCATTCACTGTAAAGTTAAAATCTTGAGTAAATATCAATCCTTGGCTTTGTAATCTTTCCGTTACGATAAATCGCGCAACTTCCATTAAATTGAGTTCCGGTTCTAGATGTTGGTGATGATGCAAGATCCAGCGACAGGCTTCTGGATCTTGTTCGGCTAATTCGTAGATCGCTTGTAGCAAGGCATCTCGGATGTAGCTGGGACTGGGTAGAGCAGTCAGAAACTTCTTCAGCGATCGGATTGCCGCTAGGTTTTGAGTTTTGAATACTTCAACAGCAACGCCTTGAAACGCACTGTAGTTTTGGGGCTGTCTCGCCATTTTTGGAATTCCTTCACTAGAACGAGAAGGTGAGTGAACTAAACAGACAGCTCTCATGCAATCTGTACAGGCAGGTAATACAACCTGTTGGGATTGGTTAGGGCTTATGGGAACTGCCTTTGAAGCAAGAAATTGAGGCACAGGATTGCTATGACATTGGATTATCAGATCGATAATTTGGTATTGCACAAATTGAGAATGATGCGGAAATTCCTAATATCCGAATTGCCCGCTGTAGGGGCACGGCATTGCCGTGCCCCTACGACATCATTCGTTAAATGTGCAATGCCGATGATTTGAAGCTAAATCGAGAGTGTGAAAATTTTGTGACAGTGTCCCAAACCTTATCTATTCTTGCCAATTCAGGATTGCTCGAATTTGGGCAATCAGGGCTGGTATCTTGAATGGTTTAGTAATAATTCCTGCAATGCCCAGTTCTACCAGGGGTTGATGTTCTGCGGGATTTGCCTTGGCGGTCAGCATAATAACTGGAATTGATCGCGTTTCTGGATTCTCCTGCAATCTTTGAAAGGTGGCGGCTCCATCTAGATCGGGCATCATCACATCCAGTAGAATTGCGTCGAATGGTTCTGCCTCAGCTAGGTTCAATCCCTCAGCTCCAGAAGCTGCGGTTAACACCTCCCACCCAGCCGCCGCTTCTAAGCTGAATTGGATAATTCGCCGTGCTCCGTCTTCGTCGTCAATGAGCAGAATCCGTTTTGGCATGGCTTCTTTAGTTTTCTGCTGAAGAAGGTAACGTAAAGTGAAGGCTGCTTCCTTGATCTAAGCTACTCGTGGCCCAAATGTCTCCCCCATGCTGCTGCACAATACTTCGGCAGATGGCTAGTCCTAACCCGGTTCCGCCTTTCTTGCGAGAGTCTGAGGCATCGACCTGCTGGAATCGCTCAAAGATGCTCTCTAGTTTATTGGTAGGAATGCCGCGTCCCTGGTCACGAACCGTAATCAGGATATAGGGTGGGAAAGTTTGTAGTGGCTGTTTTGCTTGCTGATTTGTTTCTGCTTGCTGACTGGTTTGAGCCTCTTTGCAGATCTCGGCAGTTAGCCAAATTGTACTGTGGGCAGGCGAGAACTTGACCGCGTTACTCAATAGATTTGTCAGGACTTGGAGAATGCGATCGCCATCAACCTGCAAAACGACCGATAGAGGTTCAACCGATAAGGTAATTGCAGCTTGACTGGCTGCAAGCTGCATAAAGTCAGCTGCTCGGTTCATCAGTTCTGCTAGATTCCACGATTTTTGCTCCAGGCGAATTTTGCCCGATTCTAACCGTTCCAAGTCCAAAATATCGTTCACTAGGCGAGTGAGGCGATCGGTCTCGGCTGCGGCAATGCTAAGGGTTTCCTTTCCTCGCTCTGATTCGGGTTGAATTAAACCTGTGGATAGTAATTCCAGTGCGCCACTGATCGAGGTTAATGGAGTTCGCAGCTCATGGCTGACGATCGAGATAAACTCAGCTTTCATCTGGTCCAGGTTGTGGCGTTCGGTAATATCTTCACCAATGCTAATCGTGCCAATGGATTTCCCTTCTGCATTTTGCAGTAGTGTATTGTTCCAGGCAATCATGCGTTCCTCTCCAAGCTTGGTTACGATTGAGTTTTGGTAGTGTGGATGAAAACCTTGTTCCAACACTTCCTGGAAACAAATTTGGACGGTGGATTTTTGGCTCGAAGGAAGGAAGTGGTTAAACCAGTATTTCCCTAACACTTCCTCTTTTGTATATCCGGTTAGCTTTAGAAAGAAGGGATTGATGTACTCGACGTTGCCATCCTGATCTAAGCCAACAACTATTAGCTGCACATTGTCTAAAAGAAAGTGCCAGCGTCGATCGGCTTCTACCAGAATGGCTTCGGCTCGTTTGCGATCGCTAATTTCAGTCACAATTACTCCTACTCCGACCGTTTGAGTCTGACTGTCGTCATCCAAAATCGGAAAGTAGGATGCCAACCAGTGCCGGATTACTTCGGGCTGGCTTGGCACGGCTGTGGCAATCTCCATGTCGAGAATTGGCTGTCCTGTCGTGAGAACCTGCTGGTGCAGAGGGGTTACAACAGGAGCCAGTTCTGGTAGTAATTCTGTGGCTGTCTTACCAAGGTGAGCCTCTACCGAGTGTCCATCAATTGCTGCAAGGGCTTCGTTGATTTGGATAAAGCGCAGACCTTGATCGTGAATGCATAGCCCAATCGCTGCTGAAGATGCTGCATTAAAAAAGTTATTCAAAAGGTTGCTCGTTCTTTGAAGTTCAGCGGTTCGCTCAGCTACCCGTCGTTCTAATTCTGCATTTAGCTGTTTCACGGCTGCTTCTGCCTGTTTGCGCTCAGTCACATCTCGGGTCACTGCTAAAACCAGGGAGCTTGTTTCATTAGAGGTGTGTAGGGGTACTGCATGAGACTCTAACCACCGTCGAGTTCCCTTTAATCCAGTGATTTCAAACTCAAGGGTCGTAGTCTTTCCCCGGGCGACTTGTTGCGTGAATTCTAGAAACGCTTGCTGCTGAGCGAGTTCAATTAGGGGGCAGATGCACTGACCCAACACTTGTTCTAAGCTATCAGCCTCAATCATTGCAAGTCCGGCGGGATTCATGTTTTGCAAAATTCCGTCAGCCGTAATTACCTTGACGCATTCCGGCTCGGCTTCAAAAATCGCCCGAAATTGTTGTTCGCTTTGCTTTAATGCAAGCTCTAACCGTTTGCGATCGTCAACATCCATTAACGTTCCGCTCATGCGAACTGGCTTATCCGTTTTGTCATAAAAGGCTTGCCCTCTGCCTTCAACCCAATGAACGCTGCCATCTCTCCAAAAGATACGATACTCATGTTTATAGATACTGTGCTCTTGAATGGCAGTTTGAACGGCTTGATTTAGCTTTTCTCGATCGTCTGGATGTACGCAAGACTCAAATGTTTCAAACCGACCATCAAATGTATTGGGAGCAAAATTCAACAGTTGCTCATGTTCTGGGCTCCAGGTAATCTCTCCGGTGATTAAATTCCAGTTCCACATCCCCATGCGGGCAGCGTGCATCGCAAGTCGCAGTTGCTCTTTCCTTTCTTGCAGGCGGCGATCGCTGATCTGCTGAATCTGATGCCGAGCATTCCTCAATTCTGAAATTAGATAATTGATCAGAAATGAAACAATGGCAATCAAACTTAATCGCAGCAGTCTAGCTGGATCAGTGATTGGGAGGGAGGAGGCTGAAGGGAGAAAGAAGTAGTCGCTTGAGAGCAGGGAGAGCAATGTTGCGAGTAATCCCGGTTTGGTGCCACCGATCCAGGTGCTGACGGCGATCGCTGCGTAGAATAAGCTAAATGATACCGGGGCAATCAGGGAGTAGAGTAGCTGGGTTAGAACAGTCGCCACAACAACTGACAGCACCGCAACAGCATAGGGGGAAGTGTGACGCATTTTGCTCAACATGGCTGCTTAATTCTCCAATCCCCGTAATTTTTTCAACACCATCGCATGTTCTAATCGTCGGATCACTCGGGCTACCAATTCTGCTGCTCGGATGGGTTTGCTAACATAATCGTCTGCTCCTACCATAAATACTTGTTGGATGGTTTCGTCATCATTACTGGCAGAGATCATCAGAATAGGCAAATCTCCGAACCGTAAATTGTTGCGAATCTTCTGACACAACTCGATGCCATTTGTCCCTGGCATTTCGATATCTAGCATGAGCAGGTCGGGTTTCACTGCTTCTAAGCTGCTCCAAATTTGCTGCGGGTCACTGAGTAATGCAACCTGAAAGCCCCAAGGCTGCAACATAGACTGCACGAAAGCTAAGAGCTGAGTATCATCGTCTACAATCAGCAATTGCGATCGCTGGGGTAATGCAAGCTTCTCCGGTGAAGAACTGGAATTACACCCTTTTTCAGTCGTTGACGGTGATTGCGTTTGAGGAAATGGTTGTATTGCTTGGCGCAACTTTGATGTTAATTCAAGCAAATTCGCTTGTTCTGGCTGATTCAATAAGTCTGTTTTAAGCAGTTGCTCAATCTGTCCTGACATTTCAGAAGCATCGTCCAGATCAAACAACCCTAAGGAACCTTTAAGCGTGTGGGCTTCTCGCTGCGCCTGCTGTCGGAGTTCCTCGCTGAGCGAATTGGTTTGTAAGGCGGAAACTGCCCGTTCAATCACTGAGAGGCGATCGCTGTACTGTGCCCGATGCTGCTCCCAGAAGGGGTTAAGCGGGATAGAAGAGTAAGGGGATAGAGAAGTAGGCTGTTGGGGGATATCTGCCTCTCCTACCGCTGCGTCTGCGTTTGCAACCTGAGCTTCCTTTAACCGATAACCCAATCCATAAACTGTCTCCAGCCAATCTTCAACGCCAATTTCCTTAAGCCGCTTGCGTAACCCTTTGATTTGCGCTCGAACTGCATTTTCAGTTGGCGTATCCTCTAGCATCCAAAGATGCTCGATCAATGTTCCATGACTAAAAATGCGCTGAGGATGCCGCAGGAAAAGCTCTAACAGGCTATATTCCTTGGAACTGAGATGAAAGGGTTGACCTTGGTAGCTAGCCTGACAAGCACTGGGGTCTAGCTGCAACTGTCCCCATTCTAAGCAGGGCGATCGCCCCACATTGCCTCGGCGCAATAAGGCTCGAACTCGCGCCAAGAGTTCATCCAGGTTAAAGGGTTTGACAATATAGTCGTCGGCTCCTGCATCTAGCCCTGCGACTCGACTGCTGCTTGCACCCTCAGCCGTCATCAAAAGGATGGGAGTATTAAGATTAAACGGTTTTAGCGAAGAACGTCTTTCATGCCGCAATCGTTGGCAAAAGCTGATTCCATCTAGCTTTGGCAACATCAGATCCAGCAGAATCAGATCATACTCAAAAGTTTCTGCTAAATCCCATCCTGTCTGCCCATCTGCTGCGACCTCAACTAAGTAGTGTTGGGCTGTTAAGGACTGTCTGAGTAACTCAGCGATCGCTTGATCATCTTCAATCAGCAACACTCTCATGGGAAAGTCTGATCCTTAGGCAGAATAGGGAGATTTGGGTCAAGCAGTTTCGTACCTTTGGATATCCGGTTTTTGACGGGTTGTTACTCGGTGCAATGCCAGTAGAGCAGTCCTGTTTCCCCCTTTAACCCTGAGTTAGAGACGCGATCGCTTCTAACTGAAAGTTATTGACCAGGGATGTCATGCTCTCAACCAGCAGCAGTTCGTTATCTGGAATTTGGGCAATCAACTGATGTAATTTCTCATCGTCTAAGTCAAGTGCAGCTTCATGAATCTGGTTGATCCATTCGATTGGCATTGCCTCAAAGTCTTGTGGAGCAAGCGTTTTTCGGATTGAACGAGATGGTGTTTGCGGTTCGTCTTTGTAGCGGTAGTGAACTCCTAGATGACGAGCGATCGCCTCAAAAACAGTGCTTTCTGTGAATGGTTTGGCAATATGTTCATTGCAGCCTGCTTGGAGACTGGCAGTGCGATCGGTTTCAAAAGCGTAAGCCGTAAGCGCAATGATGGGAATTGGTTGTCGCTGCTCAGAGGTTTCCTGAGCGCGAATCTGCCGAGTTGCCTCATGCCCATCCATTCCTGGCATTTGAATGTCCATCAGAATTAGGTGAGGGTGCCAGGATTGCCACTGGGCGATCGCCTCTTCGCCATTCTCAGCTGTACGGACTTCAAACCCAACGGGTTCTAGCAAAGCCTTTAAGAGTTGCCAATTTTCAGGAACATCCTCTGCAACTAAAATCCGGTAAGTGGGCTGCCCTGGCTCCAGACCTATCACCAGATTGGCAGTCTCTGACTCAACTAGATCGACTATGTCTGGACAGTGTAAAAGAATGTGACAAGTGAAGGTTGACCCCTGGTTGACTGTACTTTGAACCGTAATGTCGCCTCCTAGCAAGCGAGCAAACTGGCGGCTGATTGACAAGCCCAGCCCGGTTCCCTGAGCATAACGCCCCTGCTCAGTTTGCATAAAGGCTTCAAAAATCGACTCCCAGTCACTGCTATGGATGCCGCACCCCGTGTCTTCAACTTCAAAGGCGAGAGTCAGCGCACGGCAAGGTGATGAAGTGTTGGGGTAACAGGTGCAGCTTGGTTTACTCGTCTCTGCTGGCTTGGTTCGCACCTGAATAGTAACGCTGCCTTGCGTTGTAAATTTGATCGCATTGCTGATCAGATTAATCAAAATTTGCCGCACTTTTGCTTCGTCGCTGCACACATAGTGAGGAACACTTTGATCTTTCTCTAGTGAGAAAGTTAGCCCTTTCTCACTGGCTTTGAGTGCAAACATTTCGTGGAGCGATCGCAGCAACTGGTGCAGATTAAAAATCTTTTCGGTTAGAATCAGCTGCCCTGCCTCAATGCGAGACATCTCTAGCACGTCATTAATCAGGGTTAGCAGATGTTCTCCACTGCGGTTAATGATACCTAAATGCTCCTGGAACTCTGGAGGCGTACTGGTACTACGGTTCATCATTTGGGCAAACCCCAGAATCGCGTTCAGGGGGGTTCGCAGTTCGTGACTCATTTTGGCAAGAAAGTGGCTTTTGGCTCGGTTGGCGATCGCTGCCCGTTCAGCAGCTTGCTCTAATGCCGACTGAGAGAACTCCAACAGAGCCAGCATCAGCGTACTCCGCATCATTCTTGCCGCTTCGATCTCGACGGATTGCCAGGGCAGCGATGTTTCTTGCACCGTTTCCTTCCACAGATCAAAAGATTGGCGGGGACACAGTTGCGGTTCACCTGACTCATCAATCTTCACTGCATCCTGTGGGTTGCCCGCCCAGTTCACCGTTTGGATTTGCTCGGGTCGGAACCAGACTAAGTGGTAAGACTTTTGGTGCAGCACGATGGAGATCGCCAGAATGCCACTTGCGGTCTGTGTGAATGCTCTGGCGGGCGGGTAGGGTCGCACCAGACAGTTGGTTAGGTAAATTTCAGGCTGGTTGAGTTGGGGCAGCCAAGTGAGAAGATTTTGAACTGCTTCCAAAGGTGGAGTTTGCCCGATCAGTAAGATCTTTTGATCAAGGGCGATCGCCACTCCTTCTGCGCGAACCAGATTAAGCAAGTCAGCAGCATTACGAGTGAGTACCTGTTGAATGAAATTTGGCTCTCGCAAAAATGCCTGCTGAAGCTTGTCTTGAATTGTTTGGACCTGAGTACGGTAACCCTCCAATTCTCGCTCTTGCTGGTGAACGAGTTCAATTGAAGCAAACTGCCCGATAAATTCACAGGTCTTGCGCGTTTGATAATCGATCTGTTTAGGGCTGTAATGGTGACAGGCAATTAGTCCCCACAGGCGTTGATCGTTGATCAGCGAAATTGTGAACGTCCCAGCAACCCCCATGTTCTGCAAATATTCAATGTGATAGGGAGAAACGCCTCGTAACACACAGTCACGCAGGTCTGTTGGTGTTTCAACTGAGCAACCGTCAGCCGCAATGAGAGCGACAGGGCTATAATGAACGTCGGGAATTTGCCGCACCCAGTTGCGAAGAAACAGCCTGCGGGCAGGGGCAGGAACATCAATCGCTGGAAAGTGTAATCCTAAAAAGCTCTCTAAGTGATTCTCTTTTTCTTCTGCAATCACAACTCCATGATCATCTGCTTCAAATCGATAGATCATGACACGATCAAACCCTGTCATTTCTTTTACTTGTGTAGCCAGGGTTTGGGCTAAGTTACTGAGACTCGCTGCACTGCGGAGGCTCAAAACTGTAGCTTGAAGGCGATGATAAAACTGAATGGAATCGGAGCTATCAGCAGGAAACTGAGGCTCCAGTTCTAGGATTAGAGAATTTTCAGTTCGGTGCAGAATGCTTCTGAAGGTTTGTGTCTTCACCTTCGGCTCTGCTCTCTCAGGGGAAAAGTCTTTGATCCGTGCTTTTAACTCAAATGGATTGCACAGTTCCAAATTGTCTTGTTGCAGGAATTGGGCAATTCGTTTGACTTGAGTGCGAGAAAAGAGCCGCTGTAGGGATTGCCCAACCAGGGCTGCGGCGGAAATGCCCCAAAACTGCTCCACATTTTCACTGATCTGCAAAATTTTGAGGTCGGGTTGCAGCACCAACAAAATGCCATACGGCTGAATATAGCCAGGAGCATATACCGATTCTTCGCTGCAATTTTCTAATGTAGTTAGTAATGCAGGCGTAAATGCAGATTGTTTAAAGGCAGTTAAGGCGTTCATTTCAACAAGCACGACTGGATTCAAAGGGGATAAATGCAGAGATGAAAGTTATGGGGAAGGATTGCTGTGAATCGGTGAAACAATCTGCTCAAACTAAAACTTATTGGCAAGTTGCATTAACTGGACGTGCAATGAGGCAAATTCTGGTGAGATTTGGGATAGCTGGTCTGCGATCGCCCAATCATCCCCATGCACTGCTGCATTTTCCAGGGCCGCCAGCTAATCTCTTGACGAGTAGGCAAGTAAAGTTGAGTCAAAGAGAGCTGGTACATCTGCATTAGTCCTATATGAATCAGCAGGCAACGGGTTGGGATTGGAGGGTCGCTCAGCGTCAAGACACTCTAAATCTAAATATTCCCGCATCTTAAGAAATATTGTTTCGCCTTGCAAAGGTCTACTCATGTATCGTTACAGCCTGCGGTCAGGGCGATCGTGCGATCGCAATGTGTAATTGATCCTGCAGTTAGGAATTGTTGCCACAATCTTAAAGCTGCGATCGTGGCAACAATTCCTAACTGCAGGGGTATTCACTGATGCAGGTAAACTCTTTTGAACCAGTGGCACTTCTGATATCTATGCGTTGATTCACTAAACCTAGAAAACGCAAGTTTAATGCAATTTCTCAAATGGTAACGAGCGATCGCTCTGCCTTTGCCAGCACAAAACGTCGCTCCAATGAAGCTGAAACTAAATTCAAGCTGGGTTGCATCAAGGGCATTTCTTGCCAGCAGCTCCGACAAAACCAATAGGTTTGGTTATGACGAATATGACGCAGCATCTGATCAGAGCAGCAGGGACAACTTGCCATAAAACCTCATCCTTTTTATTTTAAAAAAATTCATTGATTTCCGGTGATGTTGAGTCGCTCCTCGTGACTCTGTTGAGGAAATTCCTGATGTTTTCACCTTAGGAATGAAATATGGGGATCTGGTGAGGAAGGTCTGAATGTTAAGGAAATGATTTAGATTGAAATACTTTGCAAAGGAAAAACAACCGTAACGATATGTATCGATAACGCAATAACTACTATCTTCCTTTAAGCGCTGCAATTTCTAATCCTCAAGGGGCGAGCAGACCGGACGACAGTGCTAGTATTCCCAGATTGTTATCAGCGATTAATAAGATTAATAACGTTTCTCTAGAAAGAGGGTACAGATGGAAGGGCACCCTGCCGAGCGGGGTGCCCTTCCATCTGTAGCCCTAAGTTTTAGATAAGTTTTGGAGTTAGTATAACGACACAGGGGTGTAGAGGGGTTCTTGCGATCGCCCCTTGTGCCAGCTCTATAGTGAAAAGATTTCCTCAGCACTAGACGGGTGAATTCCGATCGCACTATCCAGGTCATGCTTTGTTACACCCAGCCTGAGCGAAACGGCTAGACTTTGCACAATATCTACTGCTCGATCGCCCATAATGTGAATTCCCAAGACTCGTTCTGAATCCTGCCGATTCACTACTGCTTTCACAAACATCTGCTCATTCCCTGCCGCCAAGCAATAGAGCAGGGGACGAAACCGCGTCTGATAGCAGAAAACAGCATCACCAAACTTTTGACGTGCCTGCGACTCAGATAAGCCAACTGTCGCAGCTTCCGGCTGTGACGCGAGCGAAATGGGCACCCAATCGAGCCTGACGCTGGAAGATTTTCCACCAAATTCGGCATCTGCAAAGGCTCTTCCCTGGGCGATCGCACTGGGAGTAAGGGGAATACGTCCTGTACAATCCCCAATCGCAAAAATGTTGCTCTGAGTGGTACGACTCGATTCATCAATGCTGATTGCCCCTGCTTCCGTCAACTGGATATTCGCTTTTTCTAGATTCAGTCCTGCTAAATTGGGCTTGCGAGGTACATCCATTAAGACCGCATCAACAGTTAGGGAACTTGGCTGTTTGGAGTTCGATTGATTGGACAAAGTGAGACACAAACCTTTCTCTGTTTTCTCAATTTTGGCAACATTAGTTTTGGGTAGAATCTGCACTCCTTGTTTGCTCAACTGTTCCTGAATTTCCTGGGCTAATTCTGCATCAAAAGCAGCAAGAATGTGGTCTTCAGGGATGATCTGAGTCACGTTTGACCCTAGCGCGTTTATGCTTCCGGTAATCTTTACCCCGATCGGATCACCACCCACTACAGCAAGCGATTTAGGTTGTTGGGGTAAGTGATAAAGTTGGTGCCAGGTAATCGTATGTTCGATTCCTGGAATTGATGGTTTGCTCGGTTTTGCACCAACGGCAATGAGAATTTTTTCTGCTGTGATGGAGCGATCGCCCACAGTTACCGTATGAGCATCAAGGAAGTGAGCTTGTCCTTGAATGACTTGAATATTCCCCTCTTGCAGGTGACGAAGATGCACCCCATTGAGGTGCTCAACATGCTGTTCCTCTGCCCTGACAAACTGTGACCAGTCAAACTCACGGTTGCTCTCCTTCCAGCCATAGCTCACCGCTACTTGCTCCAAATTACGAAAGCCAGCCGCATAGTCCAGCAATTTTTCTGGAATGCACCCGTGGTTAACGCAGGCTCCCCCTGGTTTGGACTGTTCTGCGATCGCAACACTCGCGCCATAGGTTACTGCCCGCTGCGCTGCTGCCAGCCCTCCGGAACCCGCTCCAATTACAAAAAGGTCATAGTCGTAAGCCAAGTTATGTTGCGCTCCTTTCAGGTGCAATTGAGGTGTGATGGATTTTTACAAACAAGGGCAAGTTTCGGTTTCTCAGTTCACGAGGCTAAAAATCAGAACGTGACTAGAGTTCATTCAAGAATGATTTCGATTGAACTACTTCATCCTAAGTACCGAACTCGGCTAGCTCCAAAGGAGTAACCAGCCTGAATTAGAGGCAACTCTCTAAAGTAATGAAAATTACATTTGGAGCAACTTCAAGTTGTTTTTTTGAAGGTCGAAGCAAGAAAGGTGTAGTCTTTTTTGTACCAGGTGACAGTTTTATCTGTACAAGCTGGGATGCTATCTTGTTCGAGGTCAAAACCACAAGTCTGGGCGATGGCGATCGCTTCTTCAACTTGAGGCTTGGAGAAAATCTGCCAGGAAAGCCCAAACGGTTGAATAGAGGAATCTACTTCCACTTTGTCTTCCCAGTAATCAGTCGTGACAAAAAGCATCCCGTTTGGCTTGAGAATTCGGTAAGCTTCATGGAAAAAGGCTTTTAGATCGACTCCATGTTCAATCACAGAGATACTAACTGCCCAATCAAAAGATTCATCGGGGAAAGATGTATTCATTAGATCTCCCTGATGCAGCTTGTAAGGCAGCGTGGAGGACGGGGGAAGATGAAGGTCAATCCCAAATAAGTTGGTGAAACCTAATGCGGCTAGAAACTTCAAGGTGCAGCAGTCGCCACAGCCAAGATCTAGAATTGCAGACTGTTTAGGCGTGTGCAGGAGTTGTTGAGCTAGCAAAAACTGATCCCAATTTTTTTGAACCGTGATGTGAGTCGGTAATTCTTGATGTTGCAATGACAGTGTTGCATTGCCAATCTCCAACCAACTCTGTAAAACCTGGATCATGCAATACTCCTCTCACAAGTCGCTCAATTAAAGTTCATTTCTCTAGCGATCTTAGGTTATACCAAGTCCAAAAATTAGGGCTACAGATGGAAGGACACTCTATTTAGCGGCGTGCCCTTCCGTCTGTAGCTTCTTTTTAGAGAAACGTTATTATTCCTGGGGTAGAGCCGCAATAGAGAATCGCTGGCTACTCTACAGGAGGACGATTGTATTCTACAAAATCTTGGTTTGCTAAAAATGGTAATTGACCGTGAGAGTGTAGAAAAGCCGCCTGAAGTTATTGACCCGCCTAAATCTTTACCTACGGCTGATTTTTATCAGCTGATTCATGAGCAGATCAGCAATGAAGATGACTCAATGAATCAACGGGTGAACTGGCTCATTATTTCACAATCCTTTTTCTTTAGTGGGTTCGCAACGTTACTCAGTTCGCCTCCAAAGCCAGAGAATGATGGCTATGCTGATCTGCATGATCTTCTACTCTGGATTATTCCTGGCATTTCTTTGATTACTAGCCTGCTCATTTATGTGGGTATCTTGACTTCTCTGGTTTACATGGCTAGCTTGCGAAAGTCATTTCAAACTTATCCCTCAGACAACACCACAGAACATTTTCCCCCAATTCAGGGTACGACAACCACTCGCCGTTTGGCTCAGATGCCTGCGGTCGTGGTGCCACTACTTTTTATTTGCACCTGGATTGTTTTGTTGGTTCAAGAGCTGCGTTGACTACAGGTTAAGCGAATGATGCAGCTCATTACCTAGAACTCATTACCTGAGTGAGCGTAGCCTGTAGTGGCTTAGGGAGTAGCGGCAGTCTCATTCATAAACCATTCCAAAGCAGCACGTCTGATCTCCCCTGGAACAGTGTGAGGTCCGTCAAACTCCTGATACAGCACGTCATAACCTGCTTGTTGCAACCGAGGTACAATTCGACGGCTACATCGATCGATGGGCAAAACCGTATCCCGCTGACCATGAGAAACAAACAGCCGGGGTGAACCAACCTGATCTGCTGGTGCCATGAATCCGGGTGAAAAAGCAATGATGTGCTTAAACAAATCTCCATTGGTGAGTCCAACAGAGAGGGCATAGGAAGCCCCATCAGAGAAACCCGCGATCGCAATCCGGTTAGGATCTATGGCATACCGGGTAAACGTTTGCGTTAGTGCTTGATCGATGAAGGCAACATCAGGCCCATATTGGCTCATGATGACGTCCCACGTCTGGCGACGTGAGTCTACAGCCAGCAAGATTGTCTCGAATGGATCCGCCAAGTCTTGGAGTATATTCATAGCTCCCTCGGCATCTCCTCCCGCCCCATGTAGCATCAAGATTAGGGGAGCGGAGCGCTCGCCACGATAACCAGCAGGTACATAAATAACACCATCTCGGCTATCACTTAGCCCTAGGGGATGAAGCCCCGCAGAACCAGTCTCTGTAGGTTGTGTAGGGCGGGCACGCAATCGCCCTGTGGTTAAATTGGTTTGCTTTGAAGATCCCATGCTTAGCAGGTTGTGTGTTGTGCAACTTGATATTTGAGCAACAGCGATGGGTATAGCACCTGTTACTCCCAACCGGAGTAGCCGTCGTCGAGTCCAATGATGGGGAGAGTGGTTAAATTGCTTCATTCAGTGTTGCTCACTGCGATCGCTTGCCGCTCTTCGACACCTCAGTAGCACATAGTATGAATTCCGTAGGGGCATGGCATTGCCATGCCCCTACAGAGGGGATTGAAATCCGTGAGTCATACCCGCATTCAGCAACGGCGTATGTTTTTGAACGTGAAATTGCTACGGTGATACTAGAACCCGGGACTATCCTGACGAGTAAACCACCCTGCCCAAACGACTAAAAGTATTTGGAAGGGAAGTCGCAGCCAAATTAAGGGCGGATCATTGGGTAGAGCGGGTACTGGAATGTTATGGATGGCCTGATACAGGTTGGCTGGAAAAACGGCAATAAATAAAATGACGAGAATCCAGGCTGCTGCACGACTAAATTGAGGAATGAGTAATCCAGCTCCGCCCAATATTTCAAAGAAGCCACTGCCGTAAACCAGTGCCAGCGGATGAGGAAGAGAGGATGGCACAATGCTGACGAAGGGAGCCGGGTCAGTGAAATGCTTTATGCCAATCACAACCATTGCGATCGCCAGAAAAATCCGAAAAACAGTCTTATATCGGGCCATTGCGTTTATCAGGTCAGCGACTTCACAAAAACTAGCGAGAGTCTGTTCCCTGGTTAGGAGACCCTTCAACCTCATTTTTCTTTTGTTCAGCTTTCACCTGTTCAGCTCCTATTTTTCTGTATTCCTCTCTTTCTTGCTCATCTTGATATGCCGCAGGGGCTTGTTCTTGAGGTGAGGGAGCACCTCCAAGATCGATACCTTCTCTATTCTTATCTTGAGTCATGACTCGTACCTCTAATTCGTTGACTTTACTACTTCATCCTGTGGAGTACAGGCTTATCTAGACGCTAGCAAACCGGTTGATCGGAGCTATCCCCCTTTAGCGGGAGAGTCAGGTGGGTTATGTTGTACCTACAAGTCACCTGTTTAGAACACTTACATCTAACTTTGGCTAGGTGGATATAAATCTATGCATTTGCAGAATCTAAGGTACTGGGTATTGCGGCATCAGGCAATTCAAAGCTTGATGCCGTATTCCAGCAATGGTATTTCAAGTTATTTTTGCAGGAGTTATTTAGCATGGCTGTATCGTTGAACGACGAAAAGCGACGTATGATTGGTGAAAGGCTGGCAGACTTGCAGTCCTTCCAAAATTTAATTATCTCTAACGATCAAAAACTGATTAAGGCTTGCCCGTATAACGATGTGCGTGAGCGTCTCCAAAATATGCTCCAGGATGACCAGAAAAATCTGGGCATTATCGAAACTGTGATTGTTCAATACGGCATTCAAGTTGAACCCAGTGCTGCAACTAAGACATTTACTCAGCAGTTTGAGCAGATGATGTCGGGTGATGAGTTTACGTTCTACCAAAAACTCATACACCATGAGTTGATGAAGCATGGTCAAGCTATGAGTGGGATAACTATTCACAAAGCAGCCCAAAAAGTAGGGGCAGATATCGAAGTGGCGATCGCTCCCCTGAACACCGTCAACTTTGAGGGACGTGCCCATCAGGAACAGCTTAAAGGAATGTTAGAGCAGGTCGGTGTCCGGGAAATGACTGGGCAGGATGCTGATCAGGGGCTATGGGCACGGGTACAGGATGCGATCGCTGCCCTTTCTGGTGTAGCTGGCAGCGTTGTCACCCAAAATTCGGACAAGCAGGATATGAACATCCAGACCTTGATCCGGCTAGATCACAATAAGGTGAATACAATTTTCACCGAAATTGGTGCGACTAAAGATCCGCAAAAGCTGCAAGAGTATTTTGGGCAGCTCTACAAAGATTTGCTCACCCATGCTCAAGCTGAGGAAGAGTTGGTTTATCCAAAAGTACGCCCCTTCTATGGGGATGGTGATACGCAAGAGCTTTATGACGAGCAAGCTGAAATGAAGCGGATGTTGGATCAGATCCGATCGCTTGATCCCAACTCAAATGCGGATGAATTTCGCTCTCGGATTAAGGACTTGATGGATGTTGTGGGTGATCACATTCGTCAGGAAGAAAGTACTTTGTTTGCAGCGATTGATAAGAACTGTAGTACTGAGCAAAAGGAACAAATGGCGACGGAGTTCAAAGCTGCTAAAAGCAGGATTCAGCAGGAAATGACGGTGTAGCTTTTGTTGTAGTCTTGCCATTGCAATAAAACGGGATACAGATAGAAGGGCACCCTGCTAAGTAGGGTGCCCTTCTATCTGTATTCTGACTTCAATTTCCTTTGTTCTCTCGTTCCTGGCTTGTTCCCTGGTTCCTACAGCTACTTTAAAGTGGATAAACCATAGCGTAGGGGCGGTTCGCGAACCGCCCCTACAGGAATTTGTAGGATACAAGTGGAAATTGCTGTAGTTCCTAGCAGGAAGCCAATGTTGAGGCTTTACCTCCGATCGCTCACTTCTAGAGCAAAGTATGGAAACGAGGCGATCATAAAAAGAGAGTTATAGTACTACGCGCCTTGGTTAAAGCACTTTAGTGTAAGAAAACTCCCACGTACGGGAGCTTTCTTACACTAAAGTGCTGTCTTAAGAAACAGACGCAGCTATATCCTTAACCTCGACGGTCTTGATAGTCTTCTGAGGATGTTGGGTCTAGCTCCCAGCGGCGATCGTCGCGCTCTTCTAACATGTCATTTGTTCTCAAAAAGCTGCGATCGTCGGTTTGAATCCCTACCGCTGCGGCCAATTCTTCAACCACATCTTGATCAGGAGTGTCTACAGTTCCACCGACTCCCTCTTCACCTACTGCCTCTGCATCTTCATAGTTGGCATCTACATCTCCACCAGTTAGGACGTAGTCGGGCTCGTTTAATGTGTGGCTGCCACGACGTGAGTAGCGACCGGCGCGATCGCTCGGTTGTCCTTGAAGCCCAGTACCGTAGGATTCAGTAGATTCTTGTGGAAGGTTGCTGATTGCTTCTTCGTTGTCATCAGCATCCATAACGCCATCATCATCAGCATCCAGGTTGTCATCCGTGTCGTCTGTTGCAACGGTGTCAATTACAGCCTGATTAAGGTCAACCTGCTTTAAACCAATTTCGTTTTCAATATCGGGAAGTGCTCCTGGCTCTGAGCTAATTGAATCCTTCAAAGGAAACTCGGCTTCAAATTCTTGCTCAACTTCTTCTCGAATTGCCTCGAAGTCTGCATTTTGTTCTGGTTCTCTAGCATTTTCCATACTGGTCATCCTGCAAAGCCTCGGTATCTATATCTGCACATTAGCTAATCTGGGTCTTAATCAAACTCTTCATATGGACAGACAAAAGTCGACTAATAGGCTGAAAAATACCTGTGTTTGCACTACCTTTTCAATAAAAACGGACAACAGATGAAAAGATCTTCCCCGTCGAGGAAGGTCTTTCCACCTATCGCCCTAATTCTAAGAATTGGCATTAGATAGACTAGGACAATAAGTCGGTGAAGAGATATCTGTTAGAGTCATGAGTCACTTCTTTAGCCTGGGTACGCTGATTGAAGTTTTATTGGGGATTAGTCTTAGTGTGGCTGCGGGCTTTCGAGTCTTTGTGCCGCTGTTGGTGCTGAGTGGGGCTTCTGTCGTGGCTCACCTAAATCTGCCAACAGACTTTGATTGGCTTGAAACACCCCAAGCACTCGCTGTGTTTGCGATCGCCTGCGTTCTAGAGATCACGGGTTACTATGTTCCCTGGCTTGATCATCTACTTGATATTGTCTCAACCCCAGCAGCCGTAGTCACTGGGACCGTGGTTGCAGCTTCCCTAACTCCAGATATTAACCCGGTCGCCCAGTGGACCCTTGCTTTGATAGCGGGGGGTGGAGCCGCCGGATTGACAAAAGGAGTGATGAACCTGTTTCGGCTTACCTCAACTGCTGCATCAGGCGGGTTAACCAATCCGATTTTGGCGACAATTGAGTTAGTGTTAGCCGTTACGCTTTCAGTCCTGGCTGTCACTGTGCCCCTGGTTGCAGGAGCTTTGTTGCTTATCCTGTTAATCGTTGGAACTCAGCGACTTTGGGTGTTTCTTGCTGCGCTGCGATCGCCCCAAATCACTGACCCTAGTGAGAGCTAAGAGGACAATTGTACTAAAATATTGGAGCCGCTGAACAATCTCTGAGTATGTCTGCTCCTCGCAAAATCATCCACATTGATATGGATGCCTTCTTTGCTTCCGTCGAGCAGCGTGACCATCCTCCTTATCGCAATAAACCGATCGCAGTAGGTGGCAAGCCAGAGCAACGGGGAGCAGTGGCTGCGGCTAGCTATGAAGCCCGCAAGTATGGTGTTCACTCGGCACTGCCTTCTCGCATTGCTAAACAGCGGTGTCCTCATTTGCTGTTTGTCACACCTCGATTTGAGGTTTATCGAGCTGTCTCACAGCAGATTCGAGAAATCTTTTATCGTTACACTGACCTGGTGGAGCCATTATCACTGGATGAGGCATACCTGGATGTGACTCAAAACAAGTTGGATATTCCTTCTGCAATGGCAATCGCCCGTGAGATTAAACAAGCGATTTGGCAGGAGACTCACCTGACCGCCTCAGCGGGTGTATCTATCAACAAATTTCTTGCAAAGATTGCTTCAGGGTTGGATAAACCGGATGGACTGTATCTGATTTCACCTGAACAGGCTGCTTCTTTTGTCGAGACTTTGCCCATCGAAAAATTCTATGGAGTGGGGACTGCAACTGCGCGAAAGATGCAATCCCTGGGTATTCACACCGGTCTGGATTTGAAGCAATGGTCAGAAACCGATTTGGTGCAGCGGTTTGGTAAGGCAGGACGCTATTACTACCGAGTCGCTAGGGCTGAGGATGATCGACCCGTCAACCCTAATCGAATTCGTAAATCAATCGGGGCAGAGGAATCCTTTGCGGAAGATCTGGAAGAGCTTGAGACAATGACGGCAATGTTGAAGAAATTGGCTGAGGAAGTCGTCGAACGGATGAACAAACATCAGCGATATGGATATACGCTAACCCTGAAGATCAAATACGCCGATTATCAGCAGGTTACTCGTGCTCAAACGGTGAATGTATTGTTGCGAGAAGTTAGTGTAGTCTGCAACCTGGCAACTGCTTTGCTGCTAGAGCATCTTGACCGCTCTCGAAAAGTGAGATTGTTGGGCTTAACCGTGTCTAACCTCACCGAGCCGTCTGTGCCTCTTTGCTATGACCAGCTTCTTCTAGAGTTACCTCCATTTTTTCACTCGTAATCCCCCAGAAAGAATTGCTGTAATACCGTTCCCGCAAGAACAAGCTACAGATGGAAGGGCACCCCGCGTCGCGGGGTGCCCTTCCATCTGTAGCCCTAATTTTTAGAAGAGTATAAGAAACGACTACACTAATGGCAGCAATCGCCCAAACCATTCTGGGAGTTTTAGAAGATCTTTTGCGAATTCTAGTCGAGATTCTGGAACCGTAGGTTTTTAACGTCGTCTGCGAGGTCTACTTGACCTGCCGCCAAAACCGCTAGGTTGACGGTAAGTAGGTCTCGGAGCAGAACGGTTGCGACGCAAGGTCGAGGAACCATAACCTGAACCCGTCCCGCGATCGCCACTGGTTGTTCGGCGAGTTCTGGTTTGACCGGCTGTGGGCGATCTCAGTCGTCCACTAGTTCTCAACACTTGACGGTTGCGAACTTCAGCCGGAGGAGCCTGATAGCGAGTCTGATAGCGCTGCACTGCCTGATTATAAGTTCTGCCATATCCGCCATAGCCAACCAGAGCTACTCCAGGACTATAAACGGGTGGCACGTAATAATGGGGCGTAAACAGTAGACTGCCCAAAGCTTGCCCTGCCAATGCTCCAGCAAACGGTGTCCAGAAGCTTGTGTCCCTTTGAACAATTACCGTCTCCTGCTGACCCGTTTGAGGATCGGTGACCGTCTCAGCCACATTGTGAACATACTCAATTCTAAAGTCTTCTGTGAGATGCAGAGCTGGCTGTCCTTGCTCAACCGCCAAATAACTTTGTTTCCCACTGTTAATCTCCTCGTCGGTCAACCGCGCCATCGCCAAGTTGGTCGTCCGAAAAACCGAAGACTCACCAGGAGCCGTATTGAGAAGCATCGCACTGTATTCCCCTGAAGCATCGTCATATGTCACCTGCTGTACAGGATATTGTCCATCCGACAACTGACTTTGAGGGGTTGGCGAGCTAGCAGGTTGACTTTGAGGCGAGGGTGAAGTACCGGAATAGGGATCTCCAGCATAAGGAACACCACAAGAAACAGTCGTCACTCCTAATGCTAGAACCATTGAAAAAATTAGGAATTGGCGAATTTTAGTGGTTAAAGTTTGAATACTATTCATAGTTGTTCTTTTAAAGTTGTTGAAGCTAGAGAGGCAGAAGTTCTGGAAAGTTGAGCAATAGTTGTTCTGAAGTCAGTTCATCTCCCAACTGTGCAGGAGAGAAGTGAACCTGAACCGCTCGTAATCTGCCCTGATAGTGAAGATTGATCATTGCTTTCAGACCTGCTTTAAGAGCGGCTAGATCAGCCAGGTCAGTTTCTAAATCAGGTGATTCTCCCTCATACGCTACTGTTAGCATGACAACTAAGTTATGAGTGATGGGTAAGGATAAAGCGTCTTCTGGAGAAGCATCCAGGTCTAAACCACTCTGATAACGCCCAGCAGAGTCTGTAAACAACTCATCGACGTAGTCACCAGCCTCCCCTTCATCCCAAAAGACATCCCCCTCGTTGGTAGCTGACTGCCAGTAGAGGTCGTACTGTAGGAGCGTTTGGCAAATTTCAGCCAACCCTTCTCCTAAAACATGCATATCTCCCTCATGCTCTACGGCTTGCCGCCCTGTCTGGTTAAGCACTCCTAGCAGGGGTGCAACTTCCTTGCCTGCCAAGTGGAGCAGGATACGACAGACTGCAAAACGGGTTTTGCCGCTGGCTCGGTTGAGGCGATCGCGCCAAGAACTCATTCCTTTCACACCTCTAATTTTAGCTCAACCCCAGCCTATAAAAATTGCCTCTCTCTCATACTCAGTAGGAAGAGAGAAGTTGAGCCATTTGCAAGTCATCCTTAGGTAGACCTCTCGTGTAAATGTAGTGAGACGGAACTACATTACTATTTTGCGTCAAAAAGTGATTTACCAGGAGGTCTGGTGAAAGGGGTAATTACCGACCAACAGCATTCTTTAAGCGGGCGATCGCCTGAACTAGCTCGACAGGTTCTATCGGTTTAGCAATATGTTGCTGGAATCCAGCCGCAAGCACTTGTTGCTGATTTACTTCGCCTGCGTATGCTGTCACAGCGATCGCCGAAATTCGCTCTCCCTCTGGCATCGCTCGAATTTGCTGCATTAACATATAACCGTCCATGTCCGGCATTCCAATATCACTCACCAATACATCCACTTTGGTTTGTCTGAAAACTTCTAATGCTTCAGACGCAGAGCCCACAGTAGATACCTCTGCGCCACTTCCCTTTAATATGAAGCTAATTAAATCTCTCGCATCAGCTTCATCATCAACTAACAGTATCCGAACGCCTGAAAGCAGGGAAGGAAGAGGGGAGCGGAAAAGATTGGTCATTTCATTGCTTGCTGCTTCTCGCTCATCTCTGAACAGTGGCAGCCTCACCGTAAACGTTGCCCCCTGGTCTTCTCCAGGACTTTCTACTTGAATAGTTCCGCCATGTAGCTCGACCAATTGACGAGCGATCGCCAAGCCTAACCCTAACCCACCAAACTGCCGAGTTGTTGTGCTGTCTGCCTGACGGAAATGTTCAAATACATGGGGTAGAAAATCGGCAGGAATGCCTTTGCCTGTATCGCTGACCTGAATTTGAGCGTAGGTAGGAGCAGCGGGAGAGCTGATGTTACGTTCCGACTCACTTCTGTCCGACTCAATCTGCGTCAAACGTACCTCAACCTTACCTCTGTTGGGCGTAAATTTGATGGCGTTGGAGAGCAAATTCCAAACGACCTGTTGCAGCCGAGCAGAGTCACCTAAAACCAAAAAAATGGAATTTTGGGTTCCAGGATTTGGTTGATTGGGCGGCTGATCAGCCTTAATAGATGCTGAGAACTGCCCGCTGTCTGAGCCAAAAGCTAAAATTGTGAACTGCAAGTCGATGGATTTCGCTTCTGCGGCAAGCCGCACAGTTTCCAGAGCAGCACTAATGATTGCGGCTAAGTTCACAGGAACCCGATTAAAGGTGAGTTTGCCGCGCAAAATTCGAGAAATGTCTAGCAAATCTTCAATCAGCTGTGTTTGTAGTCTGGCATTGCGCTCAATTGTTTCTAGGGCATAGGCCGTCTTTGCTGCGTTTAACCTACCGTTGCGAAGTAACCCGATCCAGCCCAGGATGGGATTGAGAGGCGATCGCAACTCATGGGACAGCACTGCCAAGAATTCATCTTTAATCCGGTTAGCGGCTTCTGCTTCCTCCCGTGCTGCCTGCTCATGGGCGAGTAACTGCTCTCGCTCCAGTAGGGCAAGCTGGAGACGGGACTCACTTTGGCGTAAAGCTTCTTCTGACTGTCGTTGAATCGTCTTATCCTGCATAATTTTGACAAACCCTCGAACCGAGTTGTCCTCATCGCGTAGAGGCATGACTAAACCACTGCCCCAAAAGCGGCTCCTATCCTTTCGCACATGCCAACGCTCGTTTTCTTTTCGCCCTTGGGTGAAGGCAATTTGCAGTTCCCTTTCGTGTTCCCCTAGGGCACTGTCTTCAGGTGTAAAGATGATCCTTCCACTTTCTCCGACAATCTCAGCTTCTTCATATCCCAGCAGTCGTTTTGCTCCTGCGTTCCAACTAGTAATTCGCCCTTTTAGATCCAGGGTGAAGATGGCATAGTCTTTAGCGCTCTCAAGGATTAAATGTAGACGAGCTTTTTGATCACGAAGTGCTTCTTCAGTTTGTTTGCGATCGCTAATGTCAAAGAGCAAACCATCCCAAACGGCTCCTTCACTTGTTTCTTCAGAACTGGAACTGCCCTGAATCCATTTGAATTGACCCGACGGAGTAATGATGCGTCCCTCCCACTGCCAGGGCAAGAAATCTCGAATGGCGGCAGCAATCGAATCTTTTAGAGATTGAGAATCATCAGGATGAACTAACGTCCACAGTGCATTAGCATCCTCAAGGATTGCCTCTGGCTCTAATTCAAAGAGTTTACGGCAACAAGAACTGACATAAGTGAAGGACTCTGTATTTCCGTTATATCGATACACCATCCCTGGCATATTAGTGACGAGCGTTTGAAACCTAGCTTCACTTTCACGCAAAGCTTCTTGCCTTTCTTCAGCAATCTGACGGGCTTGGGCACTAGACAAAGCTACGGCTAAAAATTCCGTCAGGCTTGCTAGCACCCGCGCATCCTCACGATCAAACTGTCGTTGCGGCTCGTGTGTCACAACCCAGATGGTGCCCAGATTCCGATCTGCCAACAGCAGCGGCACCATCAGCATTTCCACAGGTGGCGGAGTCAAGGATTGTAAACAGGTGAAGTAGCGCTCAGGATGGGAATAAAGCTGGGCGTTTTTTTGATCCAGGCAACTCCCACAAGGGCTGAAATTGCGAGGTGTCGTATTTCCCTGAAACGGTTCATAGGTTCCTGACAAGGCAACCCAGCGAAAAACTTCCTCCCCGTCTGGAGTTACTTCAACGAGACTGACCCCCGCTGCACCTGCCTGACATAGCTCTCTGGCAATCTCCGCAAAATGCTTGAGGATGATGTGAGGCGGTTTAATCAGCTGTTGTCCCAGGCTTCGCAATACCTGGTTTTCAGCTGCTAGATCAGGTTGCTTGGGCGATCGCTCAAATAACTCATGAGTGGTCAGGATATCATCTTCAGAAACGCCATTAGTCATCCCTCTCCTCCTCAGTTAAGAGGTACGCTGACCGCAGGATTTCGCCCTGCGCTCCTAACTGTTCGAGCAGGGAATCAATTCGCTGCCTTGCCAGTGGAGAAGGCATCGCTTTTCCATTCTCCCACCAATTAACGGTTGGAAACGTGACTCCAAATTCGGCAGCAAACTTCTGTTGAGAGAGTTTCATCTCCTGCCGTAGGGCACGGATTAATTTACCAATCGTTGGTTGTTTTACCGTCAACTGGTTGTCGCTGAGAGGCATATGAACCGCAACTATAAAGTCCTATATAACTCTCTTTCTCAGGTTCTGTATATCTATCGCACGGCACAAGCTTTTGTTACGCACAAGAGTAGGGAGCAACACCATAACCGTCAGATGGCTCCATTTGTGAGTACCTGGATGAAATTAGCCTGGTTCACTCCATCCAACTGACCCATCTACTAAGGCTAAGCACCACGCCAGGATTGAATTTAGCTCCAGTATTCTGAAGGCGATCGCAGGACTTGTACACTGCCTCTACTTAAAGAAGCATTTGAGCAAAAACGTCATGACCTGGTAGAGAAATTTGCTTGGATCGAGCGTCACGAACAACTCTTAAGAACTGGGATAAAGTGGGTGACTGGTTTTGTTTGTGCCATGCTACGGCAACTTCAATTGGAGGAGTTGATTCAGCGATCGCCCGATATACTACTCCAGCGCTGTGTCGCGTTTGGGCACCCGATGCGACCAGGGAAACGCCAGCACCCGCTTCTACAAAACTCACAACTACTTCCGGTGGGGTTGCTTCTTGCGCGACCTTGGGCTGGAATCCTGCCTGTTCACATAGGCGCATGATCTGGTAATAAAAATCGGGTTTCACCTGCTCTGGACACAGCACAAACGGTTCATTTGCAAGCAGGTGCAGCGGAATGGCGGGTAATGCAGCGAGAGAATGTCCCTGTGGCAATACCGCGACTAACTGTTCGGTTAAAACGGTTTCAAAACAGAGATCGGGATGGTCGAGCGGGAGATGCACAAAGCCGACATCAATATCTTTGGTGGCGATCGCCTGCACCTGTGCTGCAGTACTCGCTTCGGTTAGGGAAATTGATACGGCTGGAGCAATCTCACGAAACGTCTGAATCACATTAGAGAGCAAGCGATTAAACACACAAATGGAGAAGCCAATCACCAGTTTGGTTTGCTGTGCCTCGCCTGCTTGTCTGGCGGCTTGAGCGGCACGTTCAGCCTGTGCTAATGCTAATCGGGCTTCATCTAAAAAGGCTCGTCCCGCCGCAGTCAGCGATACACCCTGTCGATTGCGATAAAACAACTCCACACCCAACTCATCTTCAAGCTGGCGAATTTGACGACTCAACGGCGGTTGTTCCATAAACAACCGTTCGGCTGCACGGCGAAAGTTTAACTCTTCTGCGACCGCTACAAAATATTTGAGATGTCGGAGTTCCATGACTGCTGATACTGTTTGGGTATCAGTATAGCTCAAAACAGGTCTTGGACAAGCTGTGAAAACCCTCCCATGATAGGGATAACAGCGTTGAAGAACAGTCATGAAAGTAATTCAACTTCGAGACAGTTTTGGTATCGATCGCCTGCAACTCATCGAACAATCTATCCCAATTCCCGGACCAAGAGAAGTATTGGTCAGGCTGGAAGCAGTGTCTCTCAACTACGTGGATCTGTTAGTCGTGAGAGGGCAATTAAATCCTAACTTGCCGCTTCCTTATATTCCAGTCTGTGATGGCGCAGGTGTGGTTGAGCAAGTGGGAAATGAAATAACCGCGTTTAAGGTTGGCGATCGCGTTGTCACCACTTTCATTCCTGACTGGCTGAACGGCAAACCGACTGCCAGTGCAACCTCCTATGAAACTCGGCCAGGATTAGGGATTGTTGCAGGACAATTGAGTGAATACAAACTGTTTCAGGCAAATCAACTCACTCATTATCCGACTCACCTTTCTGCGGCTGAAGCTTCGACCTTACCAATTGCTGGTTTGACTGCCTGGAATGCCTTGCAGCATGGCAAGCTTCAACCAGGAGCGACGGTTCTGCTACACGGCACCGGTGGAGTCTCTATCTTTGCTTTGCAATTTGCTAAAACTCTGAGCGCAACTGTGATCATCACTTCTAGCAGCGATGAAAAGCTGAAACGGGCACAGCAGTTAGGCGCTGATGTTTTGATCAACTACAAAACTACACCTGTGTGGGAAACGGTAGTTCACCAGGCTACAGAGGGTCAAGGGGCAGATGTAGTGGTGGAAACAGTGGGAGGACGGAATCTACAGCGATCGCTCAATGCCCTTCGCATGGGCGGCCACATCTCCATCGTAGGTTTGCTAAACGGCTTTGAAGCAACCCTCAACACACTCACGCTGCTACATCAACAGGCAACGATTCGCGGAATGGAAGTAGGCAGCACAGCAGATTTTGAAGCAATGAATAGGGCGATCGCCACTCACCACATTCACCCTGTGGTTGATAAAACCTTCACGGCGGAGCAAACGCAGCAAGCCTTTGAATATCTGGAGCAAGGATTACACTTCGGCAAAATCGTGATTACTCTTTGAAAGGAAACTACTGATGAATAAGGTTGTAAAGTTCTATAATCCTGGTTCAGCAGATGTCTTAAAGATAGAGTCTGAAGACATTCTGCCGCCGAGAGAAGGGGAAGCCCGCATTGCCATCAGTGCGATTGGTTTGAATCGCTTCGAAATCATGTTCCGCGAAGATAACTATGCCATTTCACCGGAGTTTCCTTCTCGCTTGGGTGGAGAAGCGGTCGGTATCGTGGAAGCTCTTGGACCCAATACCAATACGTTTCAAGTTGGCGATCGCGTAACTTTACTTGCAACGTTGCCGATGAGTAAAAGTGGTGTTTATGCAGAGCGGACAAATGTGCCAGTCACCTCGCTTGTGAGATCTGTTGATTCCTCTACTGATGTTGATGAAGCGGCTCTCTGGCTTTCCTACATCACAGTTTACGGACCATTCATTGAGTATAGTGATATCCAGCCAGGTCAATCAGCTCTAATTACTGCCGCTAGTTCTTCTGTTGGATTGGCTGCTATTCAAGTGGTGAAAGATCGAGGCGGTGTGGCGATCGCCACCACTCGCACCTCAGCCAAACGTCAAGCGCTTCTCAAGGCGGGTGCTGATCAGGTCATTGCAACTGAAGAAGAGGATTTGCTTGCGCGAGTACAGGAGATGACAAAGGGAAACGGCGTTGATATTGCTTTCGATGCCATTGGAGGAAAGCTTTTGCCAGCGATTGTTCAGGCAACTGCGGTAGGCGGAAGAATTTACGAATACGGCTTTCTAGATGCAGGGGGCGTATCTGGCAGCAGAGTCGATTTGCCGCTGATGCTGCTATTTTCCAAAATGCTTGGCTTCTATTCTGTATTCGAGATCATGCTCAATCCTGCACGTATGAGTCGAGCAGAAGCGTGGTTACGTGATGCTGTCAAGCGTGGAGCAGTCACGCCTCGGATTGATAAAACATTTCGACTGAATGAAATTGTTGCAGCACATCAATATATGGAATCTGGTCAACAACTTGGAAAAATTGTTGTCCTACCTTGAATTCACTTCATTATTGTATTCCGTGACTTGAGTAGTTGCACATGTTCCTGCTGAATGACAGTCAGGTCAGGATAACGATTCTTGGGTTCTCCTCTCACTTCAATTTCTCAACCATGTCCTCTCAGCCTATGATGTTCAACAACTGATAAGAGGGACACAAGTAGGAAGTTGGCAATTTCTACATTGAGTCCTGGCTCCGGCGGCACTTTAATTAGTCGTCCCTGAAAAAGTCGTGGTCTAGCAAGGAGATAAACCTTCTCGCCCCCTTTCGATCAGAAAACGATACAGCTTTCTCAAATTAAATCCACAACCTGCTAACAAGGCATTGATCTGATCTCCTGATCGCCCCTTGAGGTAATTGCGACCCATGCCATGGTCCGTCTTACTATGTCCAATAATGGGTTCAATCGCATTGCGATGTTTCAAAACCCGCTTGAGCGAACCTGCCCGTTTCCCTTGCTTGCACACTAACACTTCCACATCTGCTGGATGATATTGAGTGCCTCGAAACCCTTGGTCAACAATCGCTTGTTTGGGTCTGATGCCTGTTAATTGCTCCACTTGCCTCAGGGCAGGTGCAAGCGTTGCGCCATCATAAGGATTGGCATGATGAGCAGCGATTCCCACAATCCAATTGCTCATACTGGTCGTGACGACTGCAACTTTGCAACCAAATTCATACTTCTTGCTTGCTTTTCCCTTGGCAATACACTCCACTTCAGGAGCATGAACGCTGTAGCATTTGTGAGCATCTTGTTTCTGTTGCTTGTAAATCTGCTTGGCACTCTCTAGGAGCACTCTCAGGGTTGCGGATGGTACTGGAAGTTTACGTTCAATATCTCGAATCACTCGTCCTAAATAGGTGCGAAGTTTTTGAGTTTGCTTTTGTGCTCTGCGTCCTTGCCTTGCTGCTGCGTATCGGCTCTGTTTTAGCAATGCCTGCTTGCCCAAGCGCACATAACTCTGGCGCAGTTTTACCTGATGTTGCTTCGCTTGTCGCACCAGAGTGCGTCTAGCTTTATCGTACAATCGGGCATCCGTAGGAAAGGCAATCGCCTTCTCTTGCACGGTTGTGTCTACATTGACTTGCTTGAGGTCCGTCTTTTGAAACGCTTGTTGTCCATTAGCGGTTTGCAAAACCTGGTTGAGCAGCTTTTCCATTCCGCTTGCACCAACCCGCTTGCGCCACTTGACTAAGGTGGTGGGATGGCAAGGCAACTGGTGCTGAAAATACAATTCCCCGCAGAAGTACTGCCAGTAGGGATTTTCCACCCACTTCATCACAACAGATTCATCACTCTCGTTGTACATTGCTTTGAGATAATGCAATCCCACCAGTAAGCGAGCGGGCAATGGAGGTCGTCCCATCTCTCCGGCCATTTGGCTTTGGAATTCTTGCTCAAAGTAGTGCCAGTCGATTGCTTGCGCCAATGTCACGAGTGGATGTTGCGGATTCAATTGTGGTTTGAGCAGCAGTGATTGGAATGCAGCATCAGAAGCAGGTTCAGGGACGGATTGGCTCATGTGTTTTGCCAAGTTTTGCCACCTTTCGACGGGTTTCTGGTGATTCTACATCATCTCTTTTGGACTATAACCTCCTGTTAGCAAAGGTTTTATAATCTTTCAGGGACGACTATTTAGCTCCCCGTTAAACAACTCATACAGATTCTCTGTCTCGTCGTCATAGGACAGATACTCTTCAAAACTGAGAAATCGAGGTTTTGCGTAGGTCATGATGTTGTGGGAGAGTGGGCAACACCTTTAAGCTGCTTTCATTCTATGCTGTGTAACCGAATGGGTGTGGTTCCTTGCCGCAACTGGCGCTGTCGTCTGAGCCACGACCAACGCACGGGATATCTCAGCAGCGGCGCGAACTGGCTGACTCCCCATCGCAATAAGGCACTGTTGCCTAATTTGTCTGCCTGAGCCGCTTCTTCCGCCTGAAGCTGCTGAACTCGAAGGATTTCGGGCGATCGCTCCTCCTGTACCTGGGCGATCGCCTGATCGATTGCTTCCTGTCCTGCTCCTTGCTTCAACAGGGGAATGAGGTGGTTTGCGGCAACTAAAACATCTCGCAACGCCATGTTAATTCCCTGAGCGCGAATGGGGGACATTGGATGGGCTGCATCACCCAGCAGCAACAGTCCTGGAATTGACCAACGAGGGCAATGTCCTACCACAACTGACAGCAACACAGGATGCTCTAGTGTGTCAGCATGAGTGCGGAAATGGTCTGCCAGCCACGGTGGTGAAGCCGATGCTAACTCCTCAGCCCAATCAACCTGTTTCCAATCAGTCGTGTTATCTCGTAGTGCCCATCCTACCTGAAGATTGCCTTCAGAACCGCGAAACAGTCCAAAGGTGTCTGGTCCTTGAACGATGGAGTAAAAAACATTCTCTAATTCAAACTGAGGGCTATCTGCCAGTTTGAACCAGAGAATATCAAAATTCTTGCTCTGCTGCTCTAGTGATAAATTGGCTTTTTGACGCAAAAGTGAGTTACGCCCATCTGTCCCAATCACCAGATCGGCAGTTAGAGTGCGATCGCCCCCCACTCTTACACCGCTTACCCTCTCACCTTCCCACACCAGTTCTTGAACCGCAGTTCCTTGGAGTAATTCAAAGTTAGGAAGGGCGATCGCTTCTTCTACCAATGCCTCCAATAGAGCGGATTGTGAAACCAGCGTACAGGGCTGCCCTCCTGGTTCGATCGGCTCCTTCACCTGAAATAGTAATCGACCATTAATCAGAACCTTCCAGGCATCCAGAGGGCGATGAGGAATGCGGTTGAGGATCGATGAAAAGCCCATTTGCACCAGTGCGTCCAATCCGCTAGGCATCAGTCCCTCACCGCGAAAGGTGCGGCGAAAGGTACGTGAGGCCTCAATGAGTTTGACGGTGATGCCCTGTTGAGCGAGGAGTAGTGCCAGGGTTGCACCGGCTGGCCCAGCCCCAATAATGATGACTTGTGTATGGTTTTGCACTACTCGTGTACCAGCTTAAATGCTTTAGCTTAACCATATTACAAGGTGATTCAACTGCTGAAGGGTCGTTTAGTACGTGTCAGAGCGATCGCCCCTTCTCTCTGTCCAAAAAAATCCGTAGGCTGTTACCTTGACTAAATACCGCTGACTCAGATATGCTGTCACGCTAAGGTTGTCTTTTTTCGCACAGATAACCCGACCAGACCCAAAAATCTAGCGCTACCCAAGGCTGTTGTCACCAGCCCTGAGCAGCTAACCCCCAAACTGGTACTAGCAGTCTGGCGGCTAACGGTGAATTTTAACACTCCCTTAGCCACCCCGACTTGTCGTGTCAAAAAAAGCGGGGTGGCTAGGTTTTTGGGGTTTCCTCAAAACCATAAAGGAGTTACAACTCATGTCTCAATGTTTCTTAGAATCTCTCAATGCATCCACTGTTGAGAGAGAAGTTTTGGCACTTCAGAATAGTGAGCGCGATCGCCTGCGAGTTCTCATCATCGGCTCTCGTGATGGCGTAACCGAAACCATCCACGACCTGCATCGGCGCGGCTTTGCTGAAGTGGGAATGTGGAGTCCCTTGTTATCTGCTCCGAGCTCTGGCGAGGTGATGAGTATTTTGACACGCGATCGGAGAGTGGGAGGGTAAGAGAAACAGGAGGGGCGATCGTTTGGAAGGGGGCAATCGCTTCCTTCCTTAGAACATGCAGAGTGTTACACATTAGAACATTAAGATTTCACACTAAAGCCGAAACCTAGCGTGGAGAAAGTGAAGATTGGGATCAGAAAGCGTTACAAGTTTTTGATTATTCCTGACTTGGTTGGTCAATAACGCATCTCAGCTTTCAAGGTGCCGATTATTATGAGTTACTGTCTTAATCCAGCTTGCTCCCACCCAGAAAATTTAGGGGATGCAAAACGCTGCCAGCAGTGTGATGAAGTTCTGCGATTGCACAGCCGCTACTTAGCTCTCAAACCTATTGGACAAGGAGGGTTTGGTAGAACGTTTCTAGCGATCGATGAGTCTCGTCCATTAAAACCTCGCTGTGTCATTAAGCAATTCCTTCCTCAGCAACAAGGCACGAACAACTTGGAAAAAGCAGCCGAACTGTTTCGGCAAGAAGCTCAGCGCTTGGAGGAGTTAGGGGAGCATCCCCAAATTCCAAATCTATTAACGTATTTAGAGCAGCATGACCGTCAGTATTTGATCCAGGAGTTTATTGATGGGCAGAATCTAACGCAAGAACTGGAAGAAGACGGCATTTTTAACGAAGCTAAAATTCGTCAGCTATTAAATGATCTGCTACCGGTGGTGCAGTATATCCATGAGCATCAGGTTATCCATCGAGACATCAAACCTGCTAACATCATCCGTCGAGCCACAGACAAAAAACTCTTTCTAGTCGACTTGGGCGCAGCCAAATACGCAACGGGAACTGCTCTGGCAATGACCGGGACGGTCATTGGAAGTGCTGAGTATACTGCACCCGAACAATCGAGAGGGAAAGCTGTATTTGCTAGCGACCTTTATAGTCTGGGAGCTACCTGCGTTCACCTACTGACTGGCATATCTCCCTTTGATCTATATGACAGCAGTGAAGGTCGATGGATCTGGCTAGATTATGCACCTCGTGTGATCTCTGAATTGCTCAGTCGAACTTTAAACAAAATGTTGGAGGCTCCGACCAATCGACGCTATCAATCGGCAAATGAGATACTCATGGATTTGGAGCAATTGGATCAGAGGCAAGACTCCGGCTTTCCCACCAATGAGAATTTCCGGCAACCTAGTGCAACCTCTAAATACGCTTCAAAGCCTTCTAATTCTGCAGATTTTAAGCCGAGACTTGAAGAGCAATCAGCGCTTATAAACGCGAATTTTGAGGCGAGAGGCAAGCTTGCCCCTATAGAACAGACCAGAGCACCCCAGAAACCATCACTCATAGAGACTTCACCAAGACCAACAAATCTGCGTACTTCTAGCAACATAGCAGTGATGATCTTTTTGATAGCACTTATGTTCGTATCTGGTTTCTTTATGGTGCGGTCGTTTCTGCTTTTTCTTCCACATGACCGTTCTCACATTTCCGATCCACGATGGTCTATAGGGTTGCCTCCAAACGACGATGAGCCAGGTCCAAAGTTCATAAACCCAGTTCAACCAACACAAGTCCTTGCTGCCCGTGGGCAGGTCGTCACATTAACGATCAGTCCTGATAGCAGAACGCTGGTTAGTGGTAATGATGACAGTCGAGCATCCACTGATTCTGGGGTTGCCGAAGAGTTTCACGACAGCAACCTACAAGTATGGGATTTAACGACAGGTAGAAATTTGCACACGCTGACAAGTCATCATCCAGTATTTTCGGTAGCCATTAGCCCGGATGGTAAAACCCTAGCCAGTCAAAGTATAAATATATCCACAAATCCAGAAACGCTGAACGGTATTGAGCTGAGTGATGACGAGCAGGAGCGATTTCGCGGTACGCTGCAGTTGTGGAATTTTCAAACTGGAGAATTGCTGCGAACACTTGCTGAAAATACATTTGGAGCATCGGTCAAATTTAGTCCAGACGGAGAATTTCTCGCAGGAAGTTCGTTTGGTCAAATTTACATTTGGAATGTTGCGACTGGGGAAACTCTTCAAACCCTTCAAGCCAGATCTGACTCGGTCAGCTTTAACCCAAGTGATAATACTCTTCTTACTGCGACTTCACCTGTAATGGGTGGCACTATTTCACCCGAAGTACAAGTTTGGGACTGGCGTACTGGAGAGCAGATTAACTTCCTAAGCTCGATGAACCAGGATAATACTTTAGACCGCAACGGATTTTCAACTCTCGCTGTTAGTCAAAACGGTCTACTGGTCCTGGGTTATAAAACAAGAAGTAGGGATCTGGCTCAGCCTGGCTCAGCTATTAAAATTTGGAATCTTCAAACAAGTCCTGCAGAGTTAGTTATCACACAAAACATTCCCTTAGACCTAGCAGCCGTTGCCGTTAGCCCAGATGGCAGCCTAGTCGCCGCTGCTGGCACTCAAGATTCAGTTGAGACGGTGAATATTTATGAAACTCAAACTGGAGAACTAATACGTTCCCTCAGTGGCTCCTCCAAGTTGGCAAGGTCTGTTGTCTTCACCCCTAATGGTCAAAAGCTAATTACCGGCAGTATAGATGGAGTAATTAGAGTTTGGAATATCGAGGAATTACGTTGATTAACTAGGGATGCAAGTCCTTTTCTAACTAATTTTCAGCTAAACGTAGAACATTCACACCTTATAGATATTAGTGCTGCAACCTCTGTTGCTCTCTAGTGCACCTTAATTGGTAATATTGATGCGAGTAATTTTGGTATGGGTCACCACATTGAAGGATTTAGTGATCCTTGAGGGGCGTGGAGATAATGACGAGATTGATTTTAAGGGGCTCTCAGTCCCGGTTGGAACAGTGCCTAAAGTCTATTTAGGGACATTCTGTGCCTGTCGAACGTTGAGTAAAATTGAAACAATGGGGCTGTGAACTCAATCTCCACTGGTACTCGTCAAGGCCAGTGGACATAACAAAAAGAACAATAGATATGACAACCAAGCTTCATTGAAGGAAAGGCCTGCAACAGTAGAAGCCGCGATCGCCATTCGTAACATGAAACAAATAGGAAGATCGCCCCTCATCAAGCAACCTAAGCAAAAACCGGTGAGGGTTGACTAATACTCTTGTCCTTACAGTATTCTAGATAGCTGGCGATCGCCCCTCCCTCACCAGTTCTCAAACACCTTGTGAAAACTGGTGAAGGGATAGGTTAGGTAGTCCCCAGAACAGATCGAGTTACAGCCGCAAAAGAGTCTTTAACCTTGTTGACTGCCTGGGCGATCGGTCGCTGTGAACTAAGGAAAACCCGAGCACAGTTGCGTCCTGGCATTCCAGAAATCGAGCCACCTGGGTGAGTCCCTGCACCCGTGAGATAGAGTCCCTGAATGGGTGTTTTGTAGTTTGCCAGTTCGGGTAGCGGACGCAAAAAGATCATTTGATCGAGCGTCATGTCGATGTGATAATAGTTGCCTTTGTAGGCTCCCAGACGTTCACCTAATTCGGCTGGGCTTTCAACTCGACGGGCGATAATGGAGTTTTTTAGATTGGGAGCGTAATCTGCTAGTTTGTCGATGACGCGATCGGCGACTTTGTTTTTTAAGTCATCCGTCCAACCAGTACCGTTTAACCCGGTTCCTTCAGCTCCAGCAATTTGGTAGGGTGCAAAGAACTCAATCCACAAGGTATGTTTGCCATCAGGTGCCATTGAGGGGTCGAGCATCGTGGGCACGACCGCATACATGGATGGATCAGAGTCAGGGATGTCGCCAGCGGTAGGTTGGCTGTGGGCGAGTTCCACATGACGCACAGAGTCGGCAATCAGTACGGAGCCAATCAGGTTACTGTCCTGGTGGTTGTGATGCTCAAATCGAGGAGCTTCTGAGAGGGCGCAGTCAATTTTGAGAATCGTTTCGTTGTTGTTGACGATGCGGCGCTCCAAACGCTCGCGCAATTTTGGATCGGCTGAATCCACATCGGCTGAATCCATGCACTGCAAAAATAGCCGTTTTGCATCAATGTTAGAAATTACAGCATGCTTGGCGCGATACTCCATACCGTTTGCTACTCGCACCCCGACGGCTCGTCCATCGTCAATTAGAACCTGGCTAACGTGCTGATCGGTTAGCACCTCTCCACCTTCATGCTTGACCAGGTTGAGCAATGCTTGGGTCAATGCGCCTGTGCCGCCTTTGGGTCTTGCCATACCGGGGTTGTGGCGCATCGACATCATCATGCCGCCGATGGCGATCGTTTTTTGTGAAGGTGGCGCACCCAGTTCTGAAGCGAGTCTTGCCAGCGGCGCTTTAAGAAATTCTGAGTCGAACCACTCGTTCAAGTGGTCTTCTGGACTGGTCAGCATCATGTGCAGCATGTCCAGGCTTTGGTCGATTCCACCCACTACTGAGAAGAGATCCTGCAAGCTTTTGATGTTGTAGTTGCCTGCGATGTCAGGAATGGATTTGGGAGGAGCGTTAAAAATCGGGGTGATCGCGTTGGTGAGTTGCTGCCAGAATGCAGTGAATTCAGCGTATTTTTGGGCATCGCGATCGCTATATCGCGCGATTTCAGCGCAGGTCTGCTCGACCGAACGGTGCGCCAAAAAATATTTGCCGTCTGGGTGAGGGCAAAACACAACTGGATCGCAAAAGAGGTATTCCAGTCCGTACTTGCCTAGCTCTAATTCCTCGATGACTGGACCCAAGTGAATGAACTCGTGGTCGATCGCACAAAGATTGAACTTAAACCCAGGAGCTTCTTCAGGCATGATTTCCTCGGTCGTTGCCGCTCCACCAGGCACCGATCGCTTTTCTAACAGCAACACGCTGTATCCTGCCTTCAGCAAATATGAGGCGCAGACCAAACCATTGTGTCCGGCACCGATGATCACGACATCATACGCTTGCATTAACGAACTCCAGTCGGGATTAAATGATACGTAAACCCATCTTAGACACGATTAAAAGATGCAAAATCTGTCTACTTAGATAGATCAATTCAATAGATTAAACTTTCAAGCAGGTTAAATTTACAGAACTTAGGTGTTGAACGATCAGAAGAAGTCTTTGGATTAAAGCACTTGCTGTTAGAAAGCGATCGCCACAAACAGCTTAATTCAAAGACCCCCCAAGTAAAGGCAAACGCCCATTCGCCCTTACTTTTCCGTCCAAGCTGGATGCATCAGCATTGCAGCAATCACCCGTACTCCCCGCAATTGATTTGACAGTGGTAGATGACCTTTGGGAGCAGACAAATCCCAGGTAAACTCCTGTGGATAGCGTGTCCAGTTGTTTCCTGACTTCCAGCCAATCATCGGCCATAGCTTCTCCCAATTTTTGCCCGTGCCCAGCCAAAGCTCTCGCTGCACCGAGTACCCAAACTTGCCTTCTGAATAGACTAGCCAGAGCAAGTTGATCGTTTTTAGGTCAACCGTAGGAAAACCGTCGACTTCGGTAAAGTAAATCCATTTCCTTTGAATTGCCGTCTCGCCTGCCAATTCACAAAGCTTCTCCAGCGTGAGGCGATCGGCTGCCTGAAAGTCTTGCTGAATGAGCAAATCCTGAAGGGGGGAATAGTCGATCGCCTGGGCAGACTGCAAAGGCACAACGCCTTGAGGAAAGTGAGTCTGACAAAATTCCTTAGCTTTTGCTGTGTCGGCAGTTCGCAACAGCCGATAGGCCTTGCCTACCGTCGCAGAGGGCTGCTGAGATCGCTCTAGCAAAAATTCCATCAACGTCTCTAAGCCTGAATCACCTGAATCAGCCAGTTGTTGAACCAATTGCAATTGGGTTTTCTCCGACTCAGTGTTGAGACGACGCAGATCAGTCACAAGGTTTGAACCGGGTAGTGGAGCGGAAGTGGGATCGGTAGTTGAGCGACTCATGTTAGCGGCTGCGGTTCATCCATCAGAACTATTCTACTCCCAGACAGATTGCAAAATGCTTTGAATGATGGCAGTCGTGGAGCTTGAAATTTCGATCGTGATCAGTTTAACGTCTCCTCCATAGTCCCAAACGTCAGGCACTTCGGGCAAAGTTTCTAAATTGTAGTCGCCACCTTTGACGTAGATGTCAGGTTGAAGGGTCTGAATCAATTGACAGGCAGTTGTTTCAGCAAAGATTACCACGCCATCCACGGGTTTGAGCGCAGCCAGCACTTCTGCCCGCTGCATTTCTGGCACAATTGGACGGGCAGGTCGCCCTGGAGTCTGGGGTTTAATTGCTCTGACTGACTGATCGCTGTTCAAGCCAACGACGAGCGATCGCCCCAACTCTTTCGCTGCCCGCAAATAGCGCACGTGCCCCGGATGAATCAGGTCAAAGCAGCCATTGGTAAACACCAGCGGCCGCCAATGGTCGGGGTGAAGGGCGATCGCCTGTACCAGTTCAGGCAAAGAATAAACACCAGGAATTTTCACGGCAGGTAAATCAGATGTTGTCAACGGTACTGTCGACTTAAAACAGCAGATGAAACAATAAGCACAACTAATGCCTGTGCAGTGAGGGTTGCTCAGATTATGCGGCAGGTTTCAACCCAATAATCTCTTGCCAATCCTGAAAAGGTTAAGTTGACGATACCCAAAAGTGAAATAGAAATGAGGCTTGTCTTACGTTTCGCTATTCTTGAATCGCTCTGTTGATCTCAGTCTAAATCTGAATCTAGCGAGAAATAAAAGGCGCTATACCTCAGGCTAACCGCTAGCAGGGGGAGTTTTGCGCTGAAATTTCATCCTCATTTTATATTTGCCTGCAATACTGCTCTTCAACTTTTGTTAAGTCTTAGACCTGCACCATTATCCCTGCCCCGGAACTATCGATGGCTCTTACTTTGAAATGCTCTAACCGATTAACAAGAGACCGCATCGCTGGAACGTGCCTTGGACTGCTGTTGCTAATGACCCCAGCCGAAGTATTGGCTCATACAGGTCATGGTGACGAGTTCCACCAAAATCAGTCGGCTCAATCCGCAGGTGCGATCGAGGTCGATAATGCAACCGCAGAACGGATCGAGCTGAAAGTAGAGCCTGTCGCTCGTCAATCTCTATCATTTGGTGTGCAAGCAACTGGGCAAATTGAAGCCTCTCCGAGCCGCAGAGTAGAGGTCACGAATCCTGTGGGTGGAACAGTTGTCAAGCTACTTGTAGAGCCAGGAGATACGGTTGAAGCAGGACAACCTCTGGCAGTGATTACAAGCGGTGAACTGGCAGAATTGCGCGTTACAGCGTTAGAAAATTCCGCAGAGCGACAGGGAGATGTGCAGCAGGCTCAAGCCAATTTACGCTTGGCTCAACAAAGCTACGATCGCCAGCAGCAGATTGCCCAGACTGCCATCGATCAGGCAAGAACCGAACTGAGAGTTGCTCAGGAGCAATACGATCGCGATCAAGAACTGACAGAGCAAGGAGCCATCCCCAGACGAGAGTTCTTAGAGTCAGAAGCACATTTAGCATCGGCACGACAAGCCTTAACCGAAGCCGAAAGTCGCTTAGAAGTGTTGGAGGCTCGAACCGAAGTAGAGCGTACCCAAACTGCTCTTCAAGTGGCTCAATCTCGCGCTCAACTCAGTGCAGGAACGTACAGAACTCGATTGCAACAGCTAGGAGCATCTCCTAATTCAGACGGCACGATTACTATCAAGGCTCCCATCGCAGGAACGATCGCCGATCGCGAAGTCACATTAGGGCAATCGGCTGAAGACGCAGGGGCAACCCTGATGACCATTGTGGACGATCGCACCGTCCTCGCAACTGCCAACATTTATGAAAAAGATTTGAGTCAGGTTTCTCAGGGTCAGCGAGTACGGGTGACGATATCGAGCCTTCCGGAGCAAGTCTTTGAAGGACGCATCATTACCATTGGCTCAGTTGTGGAAGGAGAGAGCCGAGTCGTGCCTGTTAAAGCAGAGCTAGACAATGGGGATGGAACACTCAAACCGGGAATGTTTGCCGAACTGGAAGTCCTAACCGATCGCACCCCAGAACCCGTTGTTGTGATTCCTCAGTCAGCACTTGTTGAGGCAAACGGACAGCAACTTGTTTTTGTCCAAAATGGCAATACATTTCAACCTGTTGAGGTCGTGTTGGGTCGGCAAGCCGGGGATTTAGTCGAAGTCAAAAGTGGATTGTTTGAAGGCGATCGCGTCGTCACTCAACGGGCCAATCAACTCTATGCTCAATCGTTGCGTGGAGGAGGTGCAACAGAGGAGGCAGTAGCAACGGAAGTTACAGAAGCCAGTGCTACAGGTGGAGCATTACCCTGGTGGGTTGTTGTGCCGGCAGGGGGATTGCTGGCGATCGGCACCTTTGCTGCAGGAGCTTTTTGGTCAAATCGGCGAAACTGCAGACAACTCCCATCGACAATCACTGCCCTGGAACATCTAGAAAATTCCCACAACGGGCATCATGCCACACCTGACAACCAGTCTGCACTGCTGCATTCGGCAGACCCACACTATCGAGATGCTGAAGTACCTGCACCGCCGCACCAGCATCATTAAGTCGCCTTCTATTTCACCAACCAATTATTTGAGAGGAATCAAACCGTGAAACTCAACAAATCTCTTGCGATCGCTCTAATTAGCCTGGGATTAGTCCTAGGAGCTTGTGCCAGTGGCGGAGAGCAAACGACAACTTCAGAGAGTCCTGCTGCTTCCCCAGAAACGTCTCCTGCTGCTGAATCCTCCAGCCCTACAACAACGGCTCAAGCTGACACCGCTCACGATACAAGTGCTTCACAAGGTGGACAGGTGGTTGAAGCAGGTCCGTATCACCTGGAACTGGTCACTCTAAAAGAATCCAGTGGCGTACATCTCGATTTCTATTTACAAAAGGGAGATACTCACGAAGCGATTCCAGATGCGACTGTAACGGGACAGGTTCAACTACCCGATGGAACACAAAAAACAGTTGAGTTTGAATACGATGCTGCGGGACAACATTACGTTGCGACCTTGCCTGATACAGCACCTGGAGAGTACAACGTTGCCGTTTTGACGGATATCAATGGTGAAAAGGTAAACGGGCGTTTCAACTTCAATCAATAGTTGGGCTAGAGAGGCGATCGCCAGTTAAACAGGAACGAATGACATGATTGAAGCAGTTGTTCAGCAGCAATATGATCACCTTGCCAAAATCTATGATCAACGTTGGCGTGGCTACGTTACAAACACTCTCAATTTCTTAAAGCAGTGGGCGCAGATTTCTCCGCAGGCGATCGTTCTTGATGTAGCGTGTGGAACAGGGGAGTTTGAGCGATTGCTGCTACAAGATCACCCAAATCAGCAGATTGTGGGAATCGATATTTCAGCAGCAATGCTAGCCATTGCCAAAAGAAAGCTCCAATCTTATTCTTCTGTTTCCTTTCATCAGGGCAGCGCAACAGCGATTCCCTCAGCTAACGAATCCTTTGATGTTGTCGTTTGTGCCAGTTCTTTCCACTATTTTGACGCTCCCTTAGATGCGCTAGCAGAAATGAACCGAGTTCTCAAACCAGGGGGCAAATTAATCATCCTAGATTGGTGCAAAGACTTTCTGCTGTGTCGCTTTTGTGATGTTGCACTGAAGGTGTTTGATCCAGCCCACAAACAGTGTTACACGCAACAAGAGTTTCACAACTTTCTCACCTCATCCCAATTCAACATTCAGGCTGCAAAGAAACTGCGATTTGGATGGGTGTGGGGATTGATGGTTGCTACCGCTATTAAAAATTAAACTGCTATGCTCAATGCCATTATCAAGTGGGCGATCGCGCGTCGGTGGCTAGTCATCTTAGGCGCAATGGTGCTAACGATTTGGATCGTTCGTACCGTGATGCAGATGCCGCTGGATGTGTTTCCCAGCTTTGCTCCACCCCAGGTCGAAATTCAAACCGAAGCGCCTGGATTAGCTCCAGAGGAAGTGGAATCTCTGGTGACGCTGCCGATTGAAAGCGCAATTAATGGCACTCCTGGCGTGACTGATGTTCGCTCTGCCTCTGCCGCTGGAATTTCGGTTGTCAAAGTCATCTTTACCTGGAATACCGACATCTACCAAGCACGACAGCTTGTAACTGAACGCTTGCAGCAGGCGCAGGACAAAATTCCTGAAAACGTTGAAACGCCTCAAATTTCTCCAATCACATCACCGATTAGCACCGTGATGATGGTTGCCTTTACAGTGGACGAGACGGTGGATGAAACAGCACCAGAGGAATCCCGCACTTCTTTAATGGAATTGCGACGAATTGCAGATTGGCAAGTTACAAATCGGCTATTGGCAGTTCCTGGTGTGTCTCAGGTCGTTGTGTATGGCGGCGAGGTACAGCAATATCAGGTGTTAGTTGATCCCAAAAGGCTGCAAGCATTTGATGTGTCGTTGCAAGACGTGACAGAAGCCGTTGAAGCAGCGAACGTCAACGCACCTGGAGGATTCCTGACCACACCAGACAAAGAAACCCTGATTCGGGGCATTGGACGGTTAGAAACCATTGATGATTTGGGGCAATCTGTGATCACGGCTCGCAATGGTACACCGATTCGATTGTCAGATGTGGCAACGGTGCAGATTGGGGCAGCCCTCCAACGGGGTGATAGCAGTCTGAATGGTAAACCGGCTGTCGTTATAGTGGTGAACAAACAGCCGCTTGCCGATACCCCCACCGTTGCTCGCGGAATTGAGTCTGCAATGCAGGAGATTCAGGCAGGGTTGCCCCAAGATATCAAAGCGGATATCACTTTTAGTCAGGACAAATACATTGATGCGTCGATCGAAAATGTTCGAGCCGCACTGATTGAAGGCAGCATCATTGTTGCCCTGATTCTGATTCCCTTCTTGATGAACTGGCGGAATTTGCTGGTATGTCTGGTGGCACTACCACTGTCTCTGCTGATCGGTGTACTAGCGTTGAATTGGTTAGGTCAGGGACTTAACACCATGACACTAGGTGGACTAGCCGTTGCGATCGGGTCTGCTGTGGATGATGCGATCGTTGATGCAGAAAACGTCTACCGTGCTTTACGAGAAAACAAGCATTCTGCCCATCCCCGTCCAGTGTTAGAGGTTGTTCTGGAAGGGTGCCAGGAAGTTCGGGACTCCGTTTTCGGAGCGACGATCATTACCATTGTTGTTTTCTCTCCTGTGTTTGCGCTAGGCGGTGTGGAAGGCAGCATTTTTATCCCGATGGGATTGGGCTACATGGTGGCAGTGTTGGCATCTAGCGTGACTGCCCTCACCGTTACGCCTGCCTTGTGTGCGATTTTGCTGCCCTACGGTCGTTTACCAGAAACAGAACCCTGGGTAGCCCGTTTTTTTAAGCGGATTTATCAACCGTTGATCGACTTCTCCCTACGTCGTTCTAGCCTGATTCTGACCGTCGCGGCGGCGACTCTCGTTGCGGCATTGGTCATCGTACCCTCGCTAGGACGAGAGTTTTTGCCAGAGTTTCAGGAAGAAAATCTGGTCAACACGTTGATGCTCTATCCCGGTTCATCCTTGCAGGTAACCAATAGTGCCGGGTTTGCGATTCAAGATGCTCTCAAAGACGATCCTCGCTTTCGGTATGTGCAGTTGCGATCGGGACGTGCCCCCGGAGACAGTGATGCGGCTGCGGTGAATACAGCTCACCTGGATGTGGATTTAAGTGAGGAAGGGCTAAAAGACCGAGAGGGCAGTATTGAGAAACTGCGGGAAGAGTTTGCTAAATTGCCGGGAGTTGCTCCAAATATTGGTGGCTTTATTTCACACCGGATGGATGAAGTCCTGTCGGGAGTTCGGAGTGCGATCGCCGTCAAAATCTTTGGTTCCGACTTGCAGCAACTCCATGCCCTTGGACAAGAGGTAGAGCAGATCATGCAAACCGTTGAGGGAGTGGTGGATCTGCAATTGGAACCCCAAATTCCCATCGAGCAAATTCAAATTCAGTTCGATCGCGCTGCTGCGGGCCGCTATGGGCTAACTGTGGGTGAACTCTCCAATACGATCGAAACAGCACTCAACGGCAAAGTCGTTTCCCAGGTCTTAGAGCAGCAACAAACCTTCGATCTGGTGGTTTGGCTGGAACCAGAAGCCAGGAACAATCTTGATACGATCAGCAATTTACTTATTGACACCCCTACAGGGCAGAAAATCCCTTTGGCGCAGGTCGCTCAAATTCGCACAGGAACAGGACCAAATACGATCAATCGAGAGAACGTGTCTCGACTGATCGTGGTTGCCGCTAATACGGATGGGCGAGATGTGCGATCGGTGGTCAATGAAATCCGCTCGAAAGTGGCAGAGCAAGTTCAGTTTCCTGCTGGATATTTCCCAAACTATGGTGGGCAGTTTGAGGCAGAACAACGGGCGACGCAAAACATTTTGGTATTTAGTGCGATCGCCTTCGTAGTCATCACGGTCATCATGTACCTTTCGGTGAAATCCGTCGCTTCCACTGCCATGATCATGATTAACCTGCCCCTGGCACTGGTGGGTGGAGTCTTCTCTGTTGCGTTAACAGGTGGGGTTATTTCTGTCGCTTCATTGGTCGGATTCGTCACTCTGTTTGGCGTTGCGACGCGCAATGGCTTGTTGTTAGTCGATAACTACAACAACAAATTTGCTCAAGGAGTGCCCTTCCGACAAGCATTGGTTAAAGGCTCAATGGAGCGATTGAACGCAATCCTCATGACTGCCTTTACTTCAGCATTAGGATTACTGCCGCTCGTCATTGCAGGAGGACCCGGAAAAGAAATTTTGCAGCCTCTCTCGATCGTCGTTTTAGGTGGGTTGTTCACCTCTACTGCCCTGACGCTGGTTGTGCTGCCCGCTCTCTATGCCCGATTCGGTAAGATGCTAATGCCCAAATCGCATCCATCGCAGTCTGTTCAACCCGTTGCCTCAGAAGAAGTGACACCTCATGCGCGTTCTATTAGTTGAAGATGAACCCGATTTAGGTGCAGCCTTGGAGCGATCGCTCAAGCGCGAAAAATACGTCGTGGATTGGGTGAAGGATGGCACAGAAGCGTGGCAATTCCTTGAAAATTCCTGGAATCAATACACTGTTGCAATTTTTGACTGGCTACTTCCAGGTCTATCAGGCATCGAACTTTGTCAACGGCTCAGAGCAAAACAAAATCCTTTGCCTGTGCTAATGCTCACAGCAAGAGATCGTATGGAAGATCGGGTAATAGGACTGGATGCCGGAGCCGATGATTATTTGATCAAACCTTTTGGCATAGCAGAATTATTAGCACGGCTCAGGGCATTGCAGCGGCGATCGCTTCAGATCCAACCTCCTCAACTTCAGGTTGGCAATCTCCTTCTTGATTACGCCACATCAACGGTTTCAATTTCTACAAATTCTACAAACATAGGAAAACTGCAAAACATTCCTCTCACTGCCAAAGAATTTCAACTATTGGAATACTTTATGCAGCACCCCAACCAAATTCTTTCGCGTGACCGGATTATTAGCCGTATCTGGCAAACAGAAGCAGACTTTAACAGTAATGTAGTCGCGGCTCAAATGCGTCTACTGCGACGAAAGTTAACCGAGTATGGTTACGATCACCTAATTGAAACCGTCTACGGCATGGGCTACAAGCTCAACACTTATGAAACATAGCCGAGTTTTTCATACCACTCGACTGCGCTTAGCAGGGCTGTATGCCGGAACGATGGGATTTATTCTCACACTATGTGCGATTGGCTTTTACGAAGCGATGGCACATAGCCATGTCTCTGAGTTAAGCCACCGAATTGAGTCGGTAGCTGGCACACTGCATGATGGGCTAGAAGCTTCATTACAACAACCGGGCAAGCTAGAACCGATTGTGCAAAAGTTTATTCCATCGCTTTGTATTGCTGGAACAACTTGTGCCTATGAATCCACAGCCGTTCACTATTTAGGGGTCTTTCAAGAACATGGATATTACATTCGCTTTGTCACCCTATCTGGGCAGTTGTTAGCCAGTGCCGGTGAGATCACAACTGACTTACCTGTGCGCGTTGAAACGGAACCCTGGCAAACATTAGAAGCTTCTGACGGGACTCGCTATAAGCAATTATCTTTGCTGCTGAAGACGGCTAACCAAGATGCATGGGGATATATGCAGGTCGGGCGATCGCTCTCTGACATTGATGGACATATGGTTTGGGTTCGGTTGATTCTGCTAATTGGCTTGCCCAGTGCGATGTTTCTCGTTGTTGTTGCCAGTTGGTGGATTGCTGGACAAGCGATGCAACCCGTCTATCGGTCTTACCGTCAAATGCAGCAGTTCACCGCCGATGCTGCCCATGAACTCCGAACACCACTAGCGGCAATTCAGGCGAATTTAGAATCAACTCTCACACCCGATGCAATCGATGCGGATGCCTGGGATACGCTGCGTACTGTTGAACGCCAAAACAATCGCTTATCTGGGCTTGTTCATGATCTGTTGCTCCTCTCGCGTATGGATTTACAAGGATTTTCTGCTAAACAGGAGCCTTGTAATCTCAATGATTTAGTGAATGATTTAGTGGAAGAGTTCTCGGCACTCGCGCTTGCTTCACATATCTCACTCATTGCAGACGTTCAGACAAACACACCGATTACGGTATTCGGCAGTGAGGAGCAACTTTATCGCCTCGTTGCGAATCTCATCACGAATGCCATTCAATACACTCCTAGTGGCGGCAAGGTCATCGTTCATCTTAAGCGAGACGATCATCATGCACTGATTCAGGTCGAAGATACAGGAATTGGTATTCCACTGAAAGAACAAGCGCGTATCTTCGATCGCTTCTATCGCGTCAATAGCGATCGCTCTCGTCAAACTGGAGGAGCAGGTTTAGGTTTAGCGATCGCACAGGCAATTGTGCAATCTCATCAAGGCACAATTCAGGTACAGAGTGAAATGGGCAAAGGCAGTGTTTTTAGTATTCGCTTGCCAGCGAGGAGTAACTCCAAACAGGTTCAAGTTTTTCTTTAAGGCTTTAAAACTATGGAAATTCAGATTTCCACAGCAAGCTTCATTTAAGAATTTCTAGAACGTTAGCTAGGCGTTGTACATTTGACGAATGGTTTTCGTAGGGGCAGCTTAGGAGCCAGGAAGCTTTCGTGAAGCAGTACGGGAATCAGACTCTAGAATCGGGTATTTCCCGCAACCCCCAACCCCCAATACCCGTTACCATAGAATACTGAGACTATTCACCAAATCCTCGCATGTCCACAGAAATTCAAGCAGAATTGCAAACAGCGGTTGAAAAGCGACGGAATTTCGCGATTATTTCGCACCCGGACGCGGGTAAGACGACGCTAACCGAAAAGCTGTTGCTGTACGGAGGCGCAATTCACGAGGCAGGTGCGGTCAAGGCGCGACGGGCACAGCGTCACGCCACTTCGGACTGGATGGCAATGGAGCAACAGCGGGGCATCTCCATTACCTCGACGGTCTTGCAGTTTGAGTACGACGATTACTGGATTAACCTGCTCGACACGCCGGGGCACCAAGATTTTAGTGAAGACACCTACCGCACGCTGGCAGCCGCAGACAATGCGGTGATGCTGGAAGACGCGGCAAAAGGTCTAGAACCGCAGACGCGCAAACTGTTTGAGGTTTGCCGGATGCGCGGCATTCCGATTTTCACCTTCTTTAACAAGCTCGACCGACCGGGACGCGACCCACTGGAGCTTTTGGACGAAATTGAGCAGGAATTGGGTTTACAGACCTACCCGGTGAACTGGCCGATTGGCATGGGCGATCGCTTCAAAGGCGTATTCGATCGCCGCAAACGGCAAATTCACCTGTTTGAGCGCAGCGCTCATGGTAGTCGCGAAGCCCTCGATACGGTTGTGGAACTCGGCGACCCGCGCATCGAAGACCTGCTCGACCAGGATTTGTACTACCAGCTCAAGGAAGACCTAGAACTGCTGGAAGGCGTTGGCACTGAGCTTGACCTGGATCTGGTGCATCAGGGAAAAATGACCCCAGTTTTCTTTGGCAGCGCCATGACCAACTTTGGCGTAGAGCCGTTTTTGGATGCGTTTCTGGACTATGCGCTTAAGCCTGGGGCGCGGCGCAGCACCCAGGGAGACATCGACCCAACCCATCCAGAGTTTTCTGGATTCGTGTTTAAGCTACAGGCGAACATGGACCCAAAGCATCGCGATCGCGTTGCCTTTATCCGCGTCTGCTCTGGCAAATTTGAGAAAGACATGGTGGTGAGCCATGCCCGTTCTGGTAAGACCGTGCGACTTTCGCACCCGCAAAAGCTGTTTGGGCAGGGGCGCGAGTCGATGACCGAAGCCTTCCCTGGTGATGTGATTGGTTTGAACAACCCTGGCGTATTTGCGATCGGTGACACGATCTACAACGGTCAAAAGCTGGAATATGAAGGCATTCCCTGCTTTTCGCCAGAGCTGTTTGCTTATTTGAGAAATCCTAACCCTTCCAAGTTCAAGCAGTTTCGCAAGGGTGTAACGGAGCTACGCGAAGAAGGCGCAGTGCAAATCATGTACTCGGCGGACGAAGCCAAACGTGACCCAATATTAGCAGCGGTAGGGCAACTGCAATTTGAAGTCGTCCAATTTCGCCTACAGAATGAGTATGGTGTAGAAACCACGATAGAACTGTTGCCATACAGCGTTGCCCGTTGGGTAGATGGCGGTTGGGAAGCACTGCAAAAAGTCGGTCGCCTCTTCAACACGGTGACGGTAAAAGACAGTTGGGGTCGTCCGGTGCTGCTGTTCCGCAATGAGTGGAACTGTCAGCAGGTTGAGGGCGAACATCCAGAGTTAAAGTTGAATGCGATCGCCCCCGTCGTAGCTGGGCAAGAACCAGAATCCTTGTAGATGTGGCAATCTAAACAAAATTATGAGAGGCGCACCCTTCAGGGTGCGCCTCTCATAATTTATTATTACAACTAGACTCTTGAAGAATGGTTAGTGTGTTTAACCAAATGGATATAGCAGACAATGCTCGACACATCGCTGCAATTGTAGTTAAGACCTTTGAAAGAAAAGGCTGAAGCAGCTTGATGTAAGGGCGATCGCCGGCTCTAAATCTTTTCTAACTTATATCGTTTCTATAGGAAACTGCACAGATTGAAGCGTATCTTGCGTAAGTGGGACATGCTTCAATCTGTGTGACCTTAAAAAGAATTGGTGTTAGTCTCAGACTTTTTCTGACTTTTTCTTGCTGGCGATCTTGGAATCACTATTTATTCTAGTGATAGGTAAAGACAACTGAGTTCTTTGTATCAATCGATTATCACTTACTAGCGATGATAGTTGAACCACTCATTAACAGAGTGCAGATATTCCTATCATTTAGGAGAAATTGTTCGTCAGCTTGAATACGTTCAGAATCATATCTTTGAGGAATTTCCAACATGATTAATCACATCTCACTTGCAGTTAACAATCCCTCTCACGTTGCTGAAGTCGTTGCAGAATTATGGCAGGGGCAAGCGGTTCCATTCCCCAATCACCCTGGCTATTACATTACCTTTGCGATGGATTCCTTTGGTAGTTTGATTGAGTTTTTACCCAAAAAGACTGTTCTCCAGCCGAATTCAGTTGGTAAAGGTGTACAGTTCGCTGATCTGTCCTCCGAGGTGCCAGTTCACACTGCAACCCATGCAAACCTTATGGTGCCAATCAGTGAGGCGCAAATTTATGCGATCGCCGAGCGAGAAGGCTGGCGCGCTGTTCGCTGCAAACGATCTGACGATTTTGAACTCATTGAATTTTGGTTGGAAAACGAAGTTTTGTTGGAGCTACTGCCGCCAACCATGAGTGAGCAATACCTGACTGCAACCCGTCCAGAAAACTTGCAGGCTATCCTCGCTGCTAAATAGGAAATCTCAAAAATTCGTTGAGAATGGGCATCACATTTATGGACTTTGCTCACGGATTGTTATTGCTTTGTACCCTGCTCGGCTTCTACAACCTTGGTATAACTTGGTTTGGGCAAATTGTAGTTTATCCTCTCTTTGCTAAAGTCGGTGCAGAAGAATATATCACCTACCATACGTTTTACTCACGTCAAATACCGCTTCCGGTGATTCTTCCAGGATTCGCTAACTTTCTGTTGCCGATCGCCCTAGTTTTCTATCGTCCTGAGTCTACATCACTAGAAATTGCTTTAGCTAATGTCGCTTGCGGGCTGCTATCCCTCGTTGTAACAGTGGCATTAGAAATACCGCGTCACGATCGCCTGGAAAAAGGTGGCAAACAGGAGGAAGTGATCCAAGAATTAATCCGCTATAACTGGCCCCGCACCTTTAGCATCATGGGTTCTGCCTTTCTCACACTCATGATGCTGATGCAGGCATTCTCACCCACTGTTTAGTTGATTGTTTAATTTAACGGAGTAACTTTCATGATTCACCATATTTCGATTGATGCTCACAATCCATTACGGGTTGCTAGTGTTCTTGCAGAAATCTGGAATGGCAAAGCCTATCAATTCTTTTATCCCAACAGTTATCACGTGATGCCCTGCGATCACTACGGTACAGGAATTGTGGTGTTCCCCAAAGGAACGGTATGGGTTCCTGGTGCTGATACTCAGTCGGCTCACCTGCTCCCCGCTGTGTCTACCGATTTGGTCGCTATCCATGCTGCGATCTCAGTTCCTACAACCCAGCAGCAGATTGAGCAGATTGGGCAACGGGAAGGATGGCGCGTTTTGACTCGTGAGCAAGGAGATGGGCCTTTCCGGCTAGTCGAGTTTTGGGTAGAGAATCGCATCCTGTTTGAGTTTTTGCCGCCAGGGTTTGAACCTCAATATCTGCAAACGATGCAGCCCAAAATGATTGAGCAGATTTTAGGTCAGCCAATTCAACCAATAGCGGTTCAGGGATAAGGTGGGCGATCGCCCAGTCTCAGAACTTCTACGTTGAACTTTATGGTCAGTCTGAAGCTGCTAAGGTTGGATAGCAGTTCCCCTCGGTAGGGGCATGGCATTGCCATGCCCCTACCGAGGGGATTGAGATTTGTGAATCATATCCGCATTCAGCAATGCCTTTAGCAATGCACAAGATATGATGTAACCGGACTTTAGTAGCAAGCTATTTAGATGGCTCTATTTCAGGTTGCCCCATCAATGTCTGAACAGCGGTTGTTATTTCAGGCATGGCTAGTGCTAGAGAAGCAAATGAGCAGAGGGTTGCAATCTGGCAATACTCACAGAAGGCTTTGTTTTCACTCCATTCTTCACGCGCTAACTCAGCCGATGCGATCGCATCAACCAGGATTTTGGCACCCATGGCGATCGGCACCAGTGGGTTTTCTTTGGCACGGTTTTCGCCACCAGTTGTAGCTAACCAAGCTGTGATGCCGTAGTTAATCATCATGAGTGGACCGTCGGGAGTGTTTAGCCGACTGTAGGCGTAGTTGGAAGCATCAACGCGATCGGAATCCACAAATGGAATGGGCAGATCGGGGAGTTCTTTCAGTACGCCACTCTGATAGAGGGTGACGATTTGGGCCATTGTGCCTCCCATCATTGAGAGTCCAACGATCCAGCGACGGCGCTCCAGGTCGGGGCTGGTTCCTTCACGCAGTTCTTTACTAAGCTGTTGTGGTTCCATGATTTACTTTGCCTTGTTAATGGTTTGTTAATGATAAGTTTGCTTGGGTTTGGAGAAATGGGGGATGCGTTAGCGATCGCGTGACGCATCCCACGTAGCCAAATGGTGAATTAATCGATCAGGTGAAATCCGCTGGAGGCAATGACGCCTGCGATCGCCGCTGTTGCGACAGAGGTAATGGCAGTACCAAACACCCACCAGGCGGCGGCAGCCGTTGTTTTTTGGACTTCTTCTGCCTGTTCTTTTGCCTGATGTTTGAGAGCACTGATTCGCTCTTGAACTTTTGTTTGCACTTGTTCAGCCCGGCTCAGTGCGCTATCTCGTGCCGCCTCAATCTGGTCAACAATTTTGTTAGCCTTTTCCTCAGAGATATCTCGTCGGGAACTGAGCAGAGCAACCAGTGTGTCGCGATCAAACTGGCTGAGGCGATCGCGCAGTGCTTCTAGTCCTGCTTCGGGGTCGTCAAACAATTTGCGAATATCGCGCTGGATTCCCTCATAGTTGAGCTCTGGCTGCTCTAGTGAGTTGAGATAATTTCGAGTACTGTCAGAAACATCACGAGATACATCCTGAACGCGATCGCGAGCACGATTGACGAGTTCACGTGGAGAACGGGCGAGCCCTCGCACTCCATTCAGGACTTGATCAATCCTTCTATCAATTTGCTCTTCACTCACTCCTTGCTGCTGGCTGAGCAGTCTCACCAATGTCTCTCGGTCAAAGTGAGAAAGCCAGGTTCTTAAGGCTGAGATTCCTGCCTGCGGATCGTCCAAAAGCTGCTGTAGCTGCTGCTGTAGCTGTTCTGGGTCGAGTTCTCCTAGACCTGTATTTTGCGAAACGCCGCGCAAGTAATCCGCAAGTTGATGAGTAATGTGATCAACCTGTTTTCTTGCTTGCTCAGTTAGCGCTTGTGGAGCGTGGAGAATGCCATCTCGAATGGTTTCAACCTGATCGACCAGTTGGTTGACCTGTTGTGGATTCAGGTCTTGTCGCTGAGAAAGGATCTGCTCTAACGAACTGCGATCAAGCTGTCTCAGTCCGGTTCGCAGGGCTAGCAAACCACCACCAGGAGATTCCAGTAACATCTGGAATGTTTGCTGAATGGACTCAGGAGATAACTCTGCTGAATTAGTTTCTCGCAGATAAGACTCAACCTGTTGGCGAAACTCACTGGCTTGCACTTGCAGCTGATTCCAGGTTTCTTGAGATTGATTTAAGAAGCGATCGCGCGCCCCTTCCAGGTTATTTAGAATCTGTTCAGTTTCGTCTGGATCCAGATCTTGCCGATTTGCTAACAACAGTTGTGTTAGTGTATCTCGGTCAAACTGAAGCAGCCGATTGCCAAGCATTTCATAAGTTGCATCTGGATCTGCCAACAGTGCTGTAAAGTCCTGCTGAATCTGATCTGAGTTCAGCGCTTCTTTAGGTGCAGAACTAAGATAGGTTTCAACCTGATGGCGCAATGCTTGCGATCGCTCCTGTTCTTCTACTACCTGAACCTGATCCAAAACTTCTCGGCGAATTAGTTCTAGCCCATCAGCAATGCTATTGATTTGCTCAGGAATTAGCTCTTCTCGACGATTCAACACTTCCACAAAGTAAGGGCGGTTGAGTTGAGCAAGCTGTTGATGCACCAGTTCTGCATCTGCCTCTGGATCAAACAACACTTCTCGGAAACCGCGATCGAGGCTGTCCGGCTGGAGATACCAGGTTGGAGAATGAAGCAAGTAGTGTTCCACATCTGACCGGATCACCAAGGAAGGGGTCGATTGAGTCACTCGAGCAGCTACCTGCTGAGCTTGATTGCCCACCTGCTGACTGAGAGAACTCAGCGACTTCTTCAAGGCTTCAGAACTCAGACCCGAAACACCACCTCGTCCCGTCAGCATTGTTACCAACGCACTCATTCCCAGTTCTAAAGTGCGTTCCCGTAAGCCTACACCTTGCTGAGCACCTTGTTGAGTTTCAGGTTGCTCATTTCCATGAGACTGTTGCTCAGAGGTTGATTCATCACTCTGGTGTCCATTGCCGTTTTCGGCAGGTTTGAGTCCTAGAATCTGTGTCAGGCGATCGCGCAACTTACCTGATGCCAAGTCTTCTGAGCTTGCCGATTGGATTAAATCAACCAATTCTGAACTCGCACCAGATAACAAACCTGAGCCACCTAATAAACTCAATGCCTGATTGGGTGGGTTCTTCAGATTGGTCTGAGGTAGCTGTAATGTCGAGATATAGTTCTCCAAGTTTTCGCGTAGCTGATTGGAAGACAGGGTCGATCGCAACTCCTTGCTAACGGCATCGACCGAGGCTTGTACTGTATTCGTGATCTGACTACTCGCCGCCTGACCACTCAAGGCAGTCGCCACAGTTGCCATTACACCCTGTACACCCGCACTGGCAGTGTTTCCCACAGTTCCTAAGAGGGAGGCGATCGCCTGCGAACTCAACCACAGCAGCAGTAAAAAGTAGACCGACCAGATCACCACTGCAACGATCGCCCCTAACCCTGCTTGATGAATGAGCGTCAGCTTCACCGCTAAAAAGCAGGCAGCAAACAGAGCTGTATTGACAATAAAAACTGTGGCGCTGCCAACCTTTGCCTCAACTTTGCGAATCTTCTTTCCCCAACTTTTCTGATCGTCGTCTGTATCCGCTGGATTGATGCCAGCAGAGATCCCAGCCGCAATAGAGAGGTTGCTGAGCAAAAATTGAAAGGCAAACGCCATGACCACGCCTGCAATCAGGGCAATGAAAAACTGTGGTCCTGAAAGAAATGTGAGCGCCGAGTACTCATCTGGAGTAACCACCTGTGCTAAAGACAGGTTAACGATTAAATGAGTGATTTCAGATTGTTGAAACATAAGTTGAAACACAAGTCATCTGTCACATCAAGAACTATCGGTCGTTAACTCATAACCAATAGCCATTGACCCGCAACCAATGACCAATGACCTCTTTCATAGCTTGTTATGCTTCTCATCCTAGTCAGGCGTTTTATAGTTGCGGTCTGTCTGTAGTTTCAGGCAGTTATCCCGCCAAAGAGTGAGACTGCACTACGCTCGAAAGTAGTGACGAGCACAATATGGCAGAGGCAGTAAAATAACCATTTTTGTAGAGGTGTTTTGTGGACCAGGGGCGATCGCAATAGCTCAAAAATCTATAGCAGCATGGCTGCTGTATCTGTAGGGCTGGTTTTGACTTCTGGGATTGGCTTTCGGAGAATGCGATCGCTGCTTCAGGTTGCACCTCCTGATCCCATTCCATCATCAATTGCTCAGCCTTAGCTTTGTATGTTGTTATAGGCTGAAGTCAGGAGAGTTATCGTTACCGCTATGCCAGAGAAAACCGCCAGCGTTTACCAATCCCCTGTTGCCAATTTGCTTAGCTATGGGGAACTCAAACCAGCCAATCAGCCCTGGGCAGATTATGTGACAGACCTCGGATTAACTGAAACCCACATTGCCGAACTGATTCGGATGATGACAGATGATGAACTTTGGGAGAGCGACTTTGAGGGTTTCGAGTCTTGGGGTGTTGCTCATGCTTGGCGGGCATTGGCGCAGCTTAAGGCAGTAGAGGCGATTGCCCCTTTTCTATCCTTATTGGAGAAATATGAGGATGACGATTGGTTACACATTGATGCACCCAAAGTATTTGAACTCATAGGTGAAGCAGCATTACCCAAGTTGGCAGAATCTTTAGCCGATGATGCATATCAGGAGTGGACTCGGTTTGCTATCGCTGAAGGAATCGGGCATATTGCGGAACATTACCCCGAATGCCGGGAGAACTGTATTGATGTGTTGGTTAAACAACTCGAACAGTATGCTGATAACGGTCCCCACTTGAATGGAATGTTAGTGTCGGCATTGGTTGAGTTAAAGGCAGTAGAAGCGGCTCCTTTAATGGAGCAGGTCTATGCAAACAAGAAAGTTGACGACATGGTAGCAGGCACCTGGGCGACTGTGCAGGTCGATCTGGGACTGAAGTTAGAAGCAGACTTCTCAGAGGAGGAGTTTCGTCCTCAATTTGTCAAAAACATGCACGCGGCTGCCTTAATTCGGAATCCTGAATACGACTCTTATGAGGACGCAGTTCCATCGAGAGCCTCTGTAAATTGGGGAGTTCCATCGGAAGCACCTGCTAAATTCGGTGAGGGATTTTTAGAAGTGCCAAAACTAAGCGCTAAACCAGTTCAGGGATTTGGGCAGGCAAAATCTAACAAAAAAGGTAAAAAGAAAAAGTAGCTTATTCGGTTATGAATACGGCTGATTTTTTATTTCAACAGATTGCTATAGCCCCAATTGGAGGAGGTCTAGCGACAGAAATATCTGATTGAATGAGGCAGGTTTTGCAACTTCAACAGAGGGAATGTGATGAAAGCCAACAATCGCAGGTTTTGTATGGGTGCGATCGGTCTAGTTGGGTTTGCCGGAATAAGTGTAGCGCTGGTGACCCCAGCGATCGCCCACTCTCCCCAACCCGATCACTATTCTGAGATTACACTTCAGTCTGAAATACAAGTAGCTCAGTCTAGCAATGACATTGTTGATGTAGCTACAGCTAGCGGTTCGTTTAGCACCTTAATAGGATTGCTGACAGAACTGGGCATGGCAGAAGATTTAAGAGGCTACGGACGATTCACTGTGTTTGCGCCCACCGATGCTGCCTTTGAGGCAATTCCTGATGACGTTTTGCAAGCATTGGCAGGCGATCGCGAACTGTTGGCACAGGTTTTGGCTTATCACGTTGTAGCAGAAAGAGAGCCTTATTCTGTAGATGACTTCTCTGGCTCACAGTCACTTAGAACATTGGAACGCAGCGAAATCACCGTGAGCAGAAGAGGACGCAGCCTTTCAGTGAACGGCGTTGATGTCATTGAGGCAGATATTGAAGCCTCTAACGGAGTCATCCACGTCATCGATCAGGTATTAATTCCTGAAAGTGTGTTGTCACAAATTCGATAAGCCGACCACTCATTTTGAGGATCGTGATTGAAATGCCAGATATCAGTGAAGTTTCTTACGCCAATATCGAAAAGGCTTCCAGTTGTTTGCAGGGCACAGCCAATAAAACTCCCGTGCTAACTTCTAGAACAGTTAACCAACTTACCGGAAATCAAGTTTTCTTTAAGTGCGAAAACTTCCAGCGGACGGGTTCTTTTAAGTTTCGGGGAGCCTACACGGCTCTGTCGCAGCTTCCCGCAGAGCAACAGCAGCGAGGGGTTCTAGCCTACTCATCTGGCAACCATGCTCAAGCGATCGCCCTCTCTGGCAAACTTCTGGGAATTCCCACAACTATCGTGATGCCTCAGGATGCTCCTGCCGTGAAGCAAGCTGCTACTCGTGGCTATGGTGCAGAAGTAATTCTCTACGACCGAAATGAAACAACACGAGAGGTGCTGTCTCAGCAAATAGCAGGCGATCGCCAACTCACCATTATTCCTCCCTTTGACCATCCCCATGTTGTTGCTGGGCAGGGCACTGCCACCAAAGAATTGCTTGAAACCGTTGGCGATCTGGATCTGCTACTGGTCTGCTGTGGGGGAGGTGGCTTGCTGTCGGGATCGGCGATCGCTGCTCATACCCTCTCCCCTAACTGTCGAGTGATTGGGGTTGAACCAGCCTTGGGCGACGATGCCGTCCGTTCCTTTCACAGCAAAACCTTGCAAACTGTTCACAACCCCGCCACGATCGCGGACGGAGCAAGAACTCCTTCCCTCGGCAAAATTACCTTTCCGCTAGTGATGCGCTACGTTCACGATATCGTTTCTGTGCCTGACGAAGCGCTCCTACGAACTATGTTTTTCCTTTGGGAACGGCTCAAAATCGTCATCGAACCCACCGGAGCCTTAGCCGCCACTGCTCTGTTAGAAGGCATTGTCAAAGCAAAAGATTCTCGCATTGGCGTAATTATCAGCGGTGGCAATGTCGATCTTCAGCAGATTAGCGAATTGCAGCGGCTTTCAAAAGGATGAGTGCCCCTGACTCCCTACACCGTCGTCGACGCTGTCTCTAGCCAATCAAAAATTTTGTCGAGCTGTTCTAGCGTCACTAGCCCATATTGCCACAGCACCATTGGCAACAGGTTAGGGATTTCCTCGTCGTGGCGCAGCGCGATCGCAATTCCATTCGCAGGAATTGCCAACTCTTCCTGGAGGAACTGAATCAATCGGTTTCGCAACGTCGGTTTCATCGCTTTAGCTCGACTCCCTGAGTCGGAGTGCAGGATGTTATCAGATTAAATGGGGTAAGGGCAATCGCACCTCCCTCCTCCGTCTCATCTGATCGGGTGATTGAGCAGAATTTCTAAACCTTTTTGCCCCTCAACCATTCCCAGAGCTTAGTCCGCAGGTGTGAAAACAATGTGACAGCTCTGAGGCAAATCTGCTGTTTCTCCTACTGCAATATGGCTTTGCGGCGACAGTGTGTGTCTTTCAAGTGTCATCGCTTAAGGGACACTTGAACAAAGTGTCACGCGATCGCCATTCTCCCCGTAGCAGGGTTCTATATTAGTAACTGTGAGGAGTGAACTGAATGACGAAGCCCCTGGAGTCGAAACATGGCAAGACGTCCGGGGGCTTTTTCAATGGAGAGCGATCGCGTGAATGTCCGAAACTTGCTGTTGCTTCTGCTTCTGGTCGTTCCTGGAGTTGCCAGCTTTGGTCTGGGGGCTTGGTGGGGCGTTAACGATTTTATAGCTTTGACGGAAGCAAACCAGCAGTTCGACCGGCTGGTTCGTCAATCAGCTACTTAGGAAGAATTGTTTGTCGCAGCGCATCGAGCAAACACTCATCGAATCAATGTCGGGTTTGACGGCACCTGGATGCTGTTAGGCGGCATTTGGGCTGGAATTGGTATCGCTGCGATGGGGCGATCGCGTTAAACGATATGAATTAGGCGCAAATGTAAGCCTACAATCTGAATAGGGACCTGAAAAGCTGTCAGATCCTCTAGAGGTGTAGGTCATGGTTACTCAAGTCACGTCTCAAGATTGGCGACCGATCATTAAAGCCTTTGAGCAGGCGATCGGTAAAAGCGGTGTCATTCAGAAGCGCGAAGAACTGCTGGTCTACGAATGTGACGGGCTAACCAGCTATCGCCAGCGCCCTGCCGTGGTCGTCCTGCCTCGCACTACCGAGCAAGTCGCCGCTGCCGTAAAAATCTGCAATCAGTACAACGTTCCCTTCATTGCGCGAGGTGCTGGCACAGGGCTATCGGGCGGCGCTCTGCCCATCGAAAACTGCGTCCTCATCGTCACCGCCCTGATGCGCCAAATTCTCGACATCGACCTGGAAAACCAGCGCGTCGTCGTTCAACCCGGTGTGATCAACAACTGGGTCACCCAGGCAGTTAGCGGCTCCGGCTTTTACTATGCGCCTGACCCTTCTAGCCAGATCGTTTGCTCAATCGGCGGCAACGTTGCCGAAAATTCTGGTGGCGTTCACTGCCTCAAATATGGCGTTACGACCAACCATGTACTGGGACTCAAAGTTGTCCTGCCTGACGGCTCCATCATCGATACGGGCAGCAAAATTCCTGAAATGCCGGGGTATGACCTGACAGGACTATTCGTTGGCTCCGAAGGCACACTAGGCATCGCCACCGAAATTACCCTGAGAATTCTCAAAGCACCCGAAGCCATTCACGTCTTGCTAGCAGACTTCACCAGTGTTGAAGCTGCCGGACAAGCCGTTTCGGACATCATCAGCGCTGGAATCATTCCCGCTGGCATGGAGATGATGGACAACTTCAGCATTAATGCGGTAGAAGATGTCGTCGCCACAAACTGCTATCCCCGCGATGCCGAAGCAATTCTGCTAATCGAAATCGATGGGTTAGAGGTAGAAGTTGCCGCAAACAGTGAACGCGTCGAAGCCATCTGCCGCCACAACGGAGCCCGCAGCATTCGTACTGCCACTGACCCAGCAGAACGCTTAACGATCTGGAAAGGGCGCAAAGCCGCTTTCGCTGCGATGGGTAAAATCAGCCCTGATTATTACGTTCAGGATGGTGTCATTCCGCGTACCAAATTACAGTATGTGCTAAAGCAAATTGAAGAGTTGAGTGAGAAACATGGTTACAAAGTGGCAAACGTGTTTCACGCAGGCGATGGTAATTTGCATCCACTGATTCTCTACAACAACTCGATTCCCGGTCAACTAGAAACGGTGGAAGAACTGGGTGGTGACATTCTCAAACTTTGTGTAGAAGTCGGCGGCAGCATTTCTGGAGAACACGGCATCGGAGCCGACAAGCGCTGCTATATGCCGAATATGTTTAGTAAAACAGATTTAGAAACGATGCAGTGGGTGCGCCAAGTGTTTAACCCGCAAGGTCTGGCAAACCCTGAGAAAATCTTCCCCACTCCTCGCACCTGTGGCGAAGCGGCAAGGGCACAGGCGCAAGGGCAGTTTCCAGATGTAGAAAGATTCTAGTTAAGGGGTCTCTCCTACACTGCTGTCACACAATCTATGTTGGCTGAGAATTTTCACATAGGGCTAGTTGCGATCGCCTCTTTATGCTCAACCTGATGAATAAAATCAAGCACAATCGATGTAAATTTTTCAGGATACCAGAGTCCCCATTCATGAAAACCTTCTTCTACAACAGTGAGGCTGGCATCTGGAATCGTTGCAGCCATCTCTCGGGCTACATCAAGTGGTGTAGTTAAGTCTTTCTCCGACCACAACAACAGACAAGGCGCTTGAACTTTCGGCAACAGATGTTTGAGATCTCCGTGTAATGAAAGGAGTAATGCTTGAATTACGTTGCCTGTATTGAACAAAAGATTGTGTGAAAAGACTTGAGGAATGTCAAACAGTTTCAATTCCAGCTTTGGCAGAAGGAACTGAGCGGTCATTTCAAAAGCTCTACGCGGTATGATTTCTAGGATAGATACAGAGGGAACACCTGTGCTATCCACAAGAACCAAACTTTTTACTCGATTGGGAATAAGAGTAGATAAAGTAATTGAAATTCCTCCTCCAAGTGAGTGTCCTACTAAATGCACTTGTTGAAGATTTAGGGCGTCAAGAAACGAAAGCAGCAATTGAGCGTAGCTGTCATAATCTGGAATAAGCTTTGAATAGGATGAGCGGGCAAAACTAGGCAGGTCAGGAGCTATCACGGCGTGTTGCTGCGCCAGCAGTTGTAGAATTTCGTGATAAGGCTCAGCGGAGATTCCCCAACCGTGCAAAAACACGATGGGTGTTGAATTCGACTTTAACCCACCTTGTGTATAGGAAATTCTGCAATCATTCAAATCAACGTGATGATTGCTCAGTAGAGATTGTGACGTTGAAGCCTGGTTGAACATGTGCTGCTCGTTACTCACCGACTTCAAAATCGTAACAACTGTTAATACTTATGGAGACTCTCTAAAGAAATATAAGCGTTACTGCTGATAGCAATATTCTTGCAGGAAGGCGATCGCACTAATCTAAGAATCCACCCGTCACATCAACCAGTGAGCCGTGAAATGCAGTTGCGTCATCAGATGCTAAAAACATTACTGCCCGGGACATTTCTTCTACCGTATTAGTGCGTCCAATTGGAATTGCTCTTGATCCTTCTTCAAACGAGATACCACGCTGTTCTCTTGCAAAGCGCAACATTGGTGTATCTACGCCTCCAGGAGAAATGGAGGTGATCCGAATGTTGTCTCTGGCATATTCTAAGGCTGCTACTTTTGTGAGTCCCAGCAAAGCATGTTTGCTCACGCTGTAAGGACCAATTTCTGTGAACCCTTTGTGACCTGAAACTGAAGCGGTGTTAATAATACATCCGCCGCCCTGCTCCAGCATGTAAGGAATTTCGTATTTGAGTGAGTAGAATACCCCAACCGCATTTGTATTCAGCGTATCTAAGAAATCTGCGGTTGACTGTTCATGCAACCTAACGAGTTCTGGATTCACAATGCCTGCGTTATTAAATGCAATATCCAAACGGTCGTAGGTTTGGACACAGCTATCAACAAAGGCTTTAACTTCTTCCTCACGTCTCACGTCAGCCCGCATGTAGGTTGCCTCACCGCCAAACTCCCTGATGCGGGTTTCAACCTGGGTTCCTAGATTCTCACGCCGACCACAAAAGAAGACTTTGGCACCTTCTTTAGCAAAGGCATAGGCAGTTCCTTCACCGATTCCTGATGTAGCTCCCGTAATTAACACAACCTTGCCTGCAAACCTACCGTTAGGGTTGGTAGCTGATGCAGGTTCAGGTGGGGTTTGTGTGTTTGCCTGAGCTTTTCCGCTCACCACTGCTGTTGTCAGCCCAGCAATGGCAGCACCACCGATTACTATCTGTCGGCGAGTCAGTCCTTCTGTGGATTTTGGGTGGCGATCGCCTGCATTAATATCAGAATTCACAAACTGGTTTGCCATTTTTACAAGATATCCAAGCTTTTCTAAACTTTCCCTTTCGCAGGATACTCAATCTAATCAGACCTGTCTTGTAGATTTTTGCGATCTTGTAAACGATATTGCCCTGGTGTGGTTTGAACGAAACGCTTAAAGTGGTGGGTCAGGTGGCTCTGATCGACAAACCCTGTATCGGTCGCAACTTGCTGAAGTGAAATTCCTTGGGAAATCAGAATCTTGGCACGGTTGATCCGAATTTGAGACTGATATTGTTTTAGAGAGATACCAACCTCAGCCTTAAACACGCGACTGAGGTAATACGAACTTAAACCTGCAATTTCTGCTAAACGATTGAGGGTGACATTTTCCCCATACTGGTTTTGTAGATATTCGCGCACTCGCTGGGTAGCTTTCCGTTCGCTGCCGGTCGGTCTTAACTCCACTGCAGCATTAGTATGATTGACAACTAATTGCGCTATCAACGATTGCAGCAACGAATCCTGTTCTAATCTTGAAGTCAGCCCTTGTGTCGCTTTATGAAACTCTAAATAGTGCTGTGCAAGCTCGACATTCAGAATAATGGGCTCTGCGAAAAAGGGGGTGTTTATTTCCTTTTCTACCACGTCTGAAGCGATCGACGTGGCAGCATTAGAGCTGATGTACAACATTCGAAATGTAGCAGCAGTCTGACGATCTTCGATGTCACGCCCTGTGTGCATTTCTCCTGGATGGATCACGCTAAGACTATTGGTAGGCACCCAATAGTGAGTGCCTCGATAGTAATACTCGCCAGGACAGTCAAGACTCAAGCAAAACTGGTATTCGTCGTGACAGTGTTCCGGCAACCACTCTGGAGGACACGGAGCATAGCGATAAAACTCTAGAAGAATATCTTCAAACAACCACCCTTTAATCGTATGTTGCATTGAATTATGCGATCGCTCCTACATATCCTGGAAGGACTCTGTCTTTGAATGCTGACAACTGAGCTTGCTGTGATTGTCCCATAGCCAATTCAGCAAGCTACTTACTATTAGGCAGGGGCTTCCTGTATAACACGCCTGTTTAGGTGGTTGGGTAAACAATCGAGATTCAAATTAGGGTAGGGTGCATTGCGGATAAGCAAACGCACTAGTTCATCATGTTTGAATATTCAACAATTATCCTGGTTATGACTACACATAATTAAAGGTGCGTCATGACGCACCCTACAAGATAGCGATCGCACTGTTCCGGTTTAGCGATTTGTTAGCTTATATGAACTACTATTGGTCATTTGGATTGATAACATAACAGCCAATTCGCGTTGGATGGTCCTCAACAAGCATCCCAGCTTCTACTTTTCTTAATAGCCATAATATTAAAATATCTCCACCCGCTACCAGCGTAAAAAATAAGCCAAAGGTCAGGAACAAACTATTACTTGTCAATATTCCCAAAAATGCAGGTAATAGACCTAAGAGTACTCCCGGCATAGCTACTCCTAGCTTATAAGCTCCTACGTCCATCGGCTCTTTACAATGAGCGTATAGCATGAGTGCTTTCCAGTTGACACCATATTTGATTACACTTGAAGGCTTATTTCCCAAAAACCTCCAAGTCAATCCGTGTATCAATTCATGTACGATAAGCCCTGCAAAATAACTCATAAGGCAAAGAATAGGATGCCTAGAGAGGTCACTAATTCCAATGAGAAAATGCTGCCATCCCCACCTATAAATATAGATTGCAAACAGCACTACTACAAACGGCAAAGCAGAAATTAGGACATAACGGTTACCCTGGCTCATTGAAACTGACATATCTTTTTTCATATTTTTCTTGTTGCTAAATGTCGACAAGTAACTTTGCAATTACGTCTCAATTCGAAACTTAAGCTGGCTAACGTCTGGTCGGGCGTAGATTTCTAGGGTGTGATTCATAGCCACGGCGAAACTACGCCCCGTGTCAGAAAACCCGTACGCCCGAATCTCGTAGTCCTCCGCCACCTTAACGCACCCCGCTGAATGAGACTCAATGTACACCGATTGATGCGGAGGCGAAAGGACAACGCCGGTAATCGGCCAATCCGGTGCGACCAACTCTAAGCTCCATCTGTCGGACGTGCAGCGCGGTAGCCCGCCGCCATGTAGCCCGGACAAACGCACGAGTTGCCTCTCGATAGCGCCGATGCCGTAGGCTACCAAGCGGACATCATCATACCAATCAACGTCGCTGGCAGGCTCGGCGTAATCCCTATCCGTTCGCTCACCGCTCAGGCAGTCGAACAGACCTCTACCTTGAGAAGAAACCACAAGCAGCCAGTCCGAGCCTTCAGCGTACCCAACCTCTGTGAGTCCATTAACGGCATGAGTGGATACACGCTCCCAAGGTTCAGGAGGAGGCTGCACCTTGAGAGCGCGTAACCTGCCATTTAACTTGCGAGTATGGTCGTTCATAAATGGAAAGCCGCTTAATGTTCCCGTTCACCCGCTGCTAGTAACTTTTTGGCACAACCATAACCTTGATATAGTCGGCGTGCAACAGGATGTTAGCCCTCTGCTCAGAGCATAAACCTCAGCTTAACTCTTTGTAGTTTGACTGTATCAAGCGGTAGTAAGTTTGGGTTAGTTTAAGCCAAGCATATATAGAGAAACCTGAAAGTAAGCCTCCCCCTACTAAAATAATTAGTGTATATATCAATTTCTGCCCAATGCTGAGAAATTGAAGTTGTATCCAGATGAATACCGTCGCGAATATAGCGGTGAGAGCAAAATTGAGGGATGAAGCTCTGACAATTCTTATTCTTGAGCGTGTGTACTCAAATTGATTGTTTAAATACTCATTTTCCTTACCCAATGCAAATCTTCTGATAGAAGGACGAGCTATATCTGGAAGTATCTGCTTACCAATTTGTTTATTCCACTTATTAAAAATAGTGTCTGCAAGTCTATCAATAATTATGCCAATTGCATAAGCAAAGGAAAGTACGAACACTGTGAGCAAAGCAGACCAATCACCAAGGTCTTGTAGCTGTTGAGTCTGTAACCAACCATATCCTGAAATACTTAGAACTAGCAAAAAGACCCAGGTGCTACCCTGTAGACCCGTAATCAGCAGTTCGATGAATAGCAATGTCGTGTTCATGACACTTGGACTTTACGAAATGAACATTGTCTAAGTTGATGCTGAATTTTAACAGACAACCTTGAATCGCCGTTTCATCGCAATAAAACAAAAATTTAGAGTCTGACACCAACAGATACTCTGAACACATCGTCCCTGTTGACAACTTGGGGTCTAGCAATTTATTGTACAGAGCTTTGCTACTGATCCACTCAAGTTCAGTTGGCTCAACGAATTCATGACCAACGAATTCATTGCTGTAGCTCTAATCGACTTTAATTGGATCTTTGGATCTACAGTAAGGCTGCTGTCTATCTCCCTCAATCCGAGTGAATCTACAGCGAGGTTTTGTAGATTTGTCTAAATCTTCTTAGTGCGATCGCCCCTTCTCCCTATCAGGTTAGTCCGACAGTAGCCTAACAGTTGATATTGCAGTAGATGGTCTGTTGGTTTTTTCTGTTTCAAAGTAATCACATGCTGATCCTTTAATTTTGCGGTTGATTCCGTCGTGTTGTTTATTCGCACCTTTGCTTTGACGAGTGAGTCCTTTTGTTTGCTGACGCAAACCCTTAGTGCGATCGCTGCAAACATTGTTTTGCTTCGACAAACCTTCAGTATGATCGCACAATCTTTAATGTGGTCTATGTTCCCTTTTCTGTCATAGAGCAACATCAAAGTTACAGGAATCACAACATTCATGTGACTGGGTTTATCTTTATGGCAAGTAGGTTAGGAAGGTTATCTAATGCGATCGCTCCTCCCTTATGCGAGTGTATTGCTGACAGTCAATGCACCAACTCATAGTGTTTGAATGTTCGACAATTATTCTAGTTATGGCTGCACATCATTAAAGGTGCGTCATGATGCATCATACGAGATGGCGATCGCAGTGTTGCAACCCCGATTGTGATAACGGAAGCACACGAGCAATGCCTGCCAGAGAAGTTTTCTCCAACAGCAAGCGGTCAATCATGACGCTTTTGTCTGGTTCCCGTCGTTTCCATTGAGGCGATATCAACCAGCAGAAGTAATAACGGTTCAGCCGAAGAAGAAACCCCGAAACCAAGACCTGCCAGTCCGTTACTCCAACACTTTTTTCTCACGATCCCAGGCAGATTCCTAGTCCTCGTGCCGTCTTCGCCAGTGTGCCGTCGGGATCAACTGTGCCGTATTGGCTGATGGCTTCCAGAATGGGCACGCTGACTACCTGACGATTTTGCCAGGTGACGATGTGATCGAATTTGCCCTCGGCGATCAAATCCACTGCGGCCACGCCAAAGGCAGCAGCAATCAGACGATCGAGTGGCGACGGCACCCCGCCCCGCTGTACATGTCCCAGCACCGTTACGCGGGTTTCGGCATTGCTGCCCGCCGAAATGCGATCGGCAAGGTATTGCCCAATGCCACCATATCGCTTTTGCCCCAGGCACTCTAGTTTAGTTACCGGCTCACCTGTCTCTGTTTTCACCGACTCTGCCACGACGATCAGGCAAAAGTTTTGTCCCCGCACCTGCCGCTGTCGGATCTTTTCGCAAATTCTTTCGATACTGTAGGGAATCTCTGGGATGAGAATCACATCCGCGCCGCCTGCGATTCCAGCACTCATTGCAATATGTCCAGCATCGCGCCCCATCACCTCCAGAATCATCACTCGCGAGTGGCTGGTTGCAGTAAAGTGCAGCCGATCGAGCGCTTCTGTGGCAATATTCACCGCTGTATCAAAGCCAATCGAGCGCTCTGTGATTCCCAGGTCATTGTCAATAGTTTTGGGAATACCAACCAAATTCCAGCCGCCCTGTTGCGCCAATCGCCGCAAAATCGCCATGCTGCCGTCTCCACCAATGCCAATCATGGCATCCAGTCTCAGTTCGTGATAGCCCTCGACAATTTCGGCGGATCGATCGCACACCGTTCCCTCTGACGTGGGAAAAGCAAACGGGTCGCCCTTATTGGTAGTGCCCAGCACCGTCCCTCCTACCATCAGCAGCGAATCCACCTGGGGAATGTCTAGCATCACCACATCTAGCGGGCGCTGCATCAATCCCTGTGTGGCTTTGCAAATACCCACCACCTCCCAGTCGTATGCCGAAATTGCTCGATGCACCACTGCTCGAATGACTGCATTTAATCCAGCACAGTCGCCACCGCTGGTTAAAATACCAATTCGCTTTTGTCCGCCCACATCCCCTCCCAGGTTCCTGACGATCGCTAGCGGTTAATCGCTCACGTCGTTTTGCTTGAATTTTCACCCACATTATCTGTCGTAGGGGGATGGAACGATCGCAGCGTCCAGATTCTTCAAACTCAGCGACCCAATCACCAATTTCTGTGTCGTTTTATTGCAGCTTCATTTCTATCGGTAACGTAAAGCAAAGCCATCTTCCGAAAATCGAAAGATTTTCAAGCAGCGAGTTCAAAGCAATAGCCGCCGCGTTGAAAGCGTACGAAATACTTCTGTCTCCAGTTTTAGCAGCGATCGCCCCTTCTCCCCATCAGGTTATTTCAGCAGCAGCTTAATGTTGATATCGCAGCAGATAGTCTGTTGGATTCTTCTGCTCCAACGTCATCACATGCTGATTTCTTTAATTTTGCGATCGATTTTGTTGTTTTGTCTCTTTACATCTTTGTTGTGTCAAGCTCAACCTTCTCTGTCGTTGACAATCCTTTGGTGTAATGAGGTAATCCATCTAATGCGATTGTTCCTGCCCATGTAAAGTGAGTTGCTACCAGCAAACGTACTAACTCATAGTGTTTGAATATTCGACAATTATTCTGGTTATGGTTTCACATAACTTAAAGATGAGTCATGACGCACCCTACAGGATGGCGATCGCACCAAGGAATTGTTGGGTTTCCTTCGTCAACTTAACCTAGCAAGCAGTTGCACTGACGGTTACTGGAGCTTCTCGATTTGATTCAGTGCATCTTGGTAGTCTTCAGTACTTCCTTCTTCTTGATATATCTCTGCCGCTTTTTGGTAATCAGCGATCGCTCCTGGATTATCTCCTGAGGCAGCCTTGGCATTCCCGCGATTATAGTAAGCGTTCGCATAGTCAGGGCTGAGTTCAATCACTTTGGTATAGTCGGCGATTGCCTCTTGATTGGCTCCTAAGTTATATCTAACAATCCCGCGACCCTGATAGGCATCGGCATAGTTGGGGTTAAGTTCAATCGCTTTAGTATAGTCGGCGATCGCCCCTTGATTGTCTCCTAAGCTAGACTTGACATTCCCACGACTGTAGTAAGCGTTCGCATAGTTGGGGTTAAGTTCAATCGCTTTAGTATAGTCGGCGATTGCCCCTTGATTGTCTCCTAAGCTAGACTTGACATTCCCACGACTGTAGTAAGCGTTCGCATAGTTGGGGTTAAGTTCAATCGCTTTAGTATAGTCGGCGATCGCCCCTTGATTGTCTCCTAAGTTATATCTAGCAATCCCGCGACCATAATAGGCCTCGACATAGTCAGGCTTGAGTTCAATCGCTTTGGTATAGTCGGCGATTGCCCCTTGATTGTCTCCTAAGTCCTTCTTAGCCCACGCACGATCATAGTAGGCCTCAGCATAGCTGGGATCAAGTTGAATGGCTTGGTTGTAATCCTCTATTGCACCCTGATAGTCTCCATTATCGTACTTCTCATTTCCTCTAGCATCAAAACCCTGAGCGCTTACCGAAGTAGCAGAAGATATGGTTGGGTTAGCAGTGGATGCAGGTTCCACGTTCTGCCCAGATTGGGGCATTTTAATTAGGAAAAAGGCTAATAGCAGGAAAGCAGTAATGCCACCTCCAAGAAGCAGTTTAGGATTTCTTAGTATTGCAGCAAAGGTAATAGGTCTCCTTGGCGAACTAACTACGCTAGAGGTTACAGTCTCTGATAACTGAGGTGATGAGGTTGAGACTTTTGGAATATTAGCTACGCTTTGGAAGAAGTTAATCTTCACCCCAATCAGTTGAGGCTGGTCATTTGGCACCACAGTCCTTGATGTATCAGGAGAGCTTACAGCTTGAGATTGAGCTTCTTCTTGGATTCCTGCTCCAGGTGAAAGTAACTTGGCTTCAATAGTCTCTACATCCTGATCCTCCAACCCCAATACTTCTTGAAATCGCTTCAACTCTTGGTGTGTGTAATCACTCAAAGGATTCTCGTGCTCTAATGCCTTGACTAATACTTCTTCATATTGCTGCAACTTCTGCCTATACTCCTGGTAAGGTTTCAGCACTTGAGCTTCAATGTCTTGGGCTTCCGATGGTTAAATACCTAACTTCCTTTGCAAAACGCCTAATGTGTAGCGTGCAACAGATGAGATTTCGCCTCGACTGGCGGAGCGTTCTACTTCTTTGCGATAGATGAGTTTTGGTTCACCTTTAGGCGCTTTCGCTAGAAGAATCCTGAATCCTTCTTCTACAACGTAGATTTTAGGTTTCATCGCAGGTGCAGATTCTTGAACTTTCCGGCAGGCATACTCGTGTAACTCGTTAATCGAGATTTCGCCATTGCCATTCACATCGGCTGCACCAGTCTCCAATCCTTCCACGAGGAAGCGGGTATAAATTGAAAGATCTGCTCCTTGCTGCTCAAAAGAATATTGAGTTGAGCTTGAGGAAGTCAGAACTGCCCGTCCTTCTCCCCCCAGTTGAGTTTGGATATCAACTGAGCCATCATCTTTTGCCCTCATATCTTCTGCAAATGCTCCGCTGAAGCAGCAGTCTAGCAGGATAACCTGCCGCCTAGAACGGCTGTTTGCCATCATGTCATGCACAAAATTGGCAGGAACTGCGGACCATTTAGCCAGCTCCCCGTCTGGCGTTTTGTGCGTCATGCTGGTTGCAAAGTACAGCCTGCCATTGTCATCTTTGATGCCATGACCCGAGAAGAACAGAAGTATCAAGTCATTCTTGGTGCGGTCTCTAAATATAGCCTCCACTTCTCTCTGAATTGCTTGCGGGTCAGGATTCGTTAACGTTTTGACTTGATCAAACTGACCAATCTCTGGATTCTGTAACACTCGCTGCATCGCTTCTACATCTTTAATTGCTGAAGGAAGCGGATTCAACCCCTGCCCATACTCGCTGACCCCGATCAACAATGCAACCTTAGCCACCTTAGCCTCCTTTGTGTGATGCACCCACAGAACTAGATTGTTGCAGCTACAAAATCCTGGGCTGCTTTGATAGCCGTTTCTAACTCCTCACGGCTCTGAGCTTTGACTTTGAGCTTTTTGCCATTCGCTTCAACTTCTAATTCGATCGCTTTGCCTCCAAGGCGATCGCTCAAGAATCCAAATAACTGCTTGGCGTTGCCAACATTCACTTCTGCTGTTAACAGCCCCACTAAAATTCCACCCAATGCTTTGTTGCCTTCAGGAGGGTTAGGATCAAGTACACGATTGACTGACTCTACTTCATCTACCTCTCTGAGTTCTTTCATAAGCCGTTGAGCTTGCTCATCTCGCTCATCTGAGGTTAAATCCGAGTCATTAAAATTAAACGTCAGTTTAAGGGTAGAATCGCTTTTCATATTCACCTCTGTTAAATACAATCTTTAATGGAAGATTGGTTTGACCATTCAGGTTTATGATATGCAAACTAACAGTAAAAGCAAGCCCGAAGCAGGTGATTTTTGGTTGGAACTGAGTAAACTATAGCCTCACTTGCCTTCTTCAATATTTGAGATTGGTATCAAAGCTGACATTCCTCTGGGTACTTTTAAGCAATGCCTCAATAGAGCATTTCTGCCTCTTTGCGCCTTACTCCACAGATAATTTTCAGTCCCTACCCCAACAGAAGTAGAGCGTTTTAATAATTTTGTATAGAGCTTTGCTGTTAAGCCATCCTAATCAAGGTGAATCAACGAACTCATTGCTATTGATCCATTGATTTCAATTGATCTACAGTAAAGTTGTTGTTTATCTTCCTCAATGCCGTGAATTTACAGCGAGGCTCTGTAGATTTGCCTCGCCTCCCTTGGTGCGATTGCCCCCCTTTCCCCATAGGTCAGTCTAACAGCAGCTTAACGTTGGATATCGGAGCAGATAGTCTGTTGGATTCTTCTGCTCCAACGTCATCACATGTTGATTCCTTTAATTTTGTGACCGATTTTGCTGTGTTGTCTCTTCACAGCTTTGTTGTGTCAGGCTCAACCTTTCCTGTTTGCTGACACTCCTTTGTTGTCATGAGGCACTCCTTTATTGTCAGCAGCTAATCCTTTTGTTTGCTGAGACAGACCTTTAGTGCGATCGCCACAAACATTCCATTGCTTCGACAACCCTTTAGTGCGATCGCGCATTCTTTTAAGTCGTCTATGGTTTCCTTTGCTGTCATAGAGCAACATCAAAGTTGCAGGCATCACAACGTTCGTTACTCAAGCCACAACGTTTGTGTGACTGGGTTTATCTTAATGACAGGTAATCTGAGGAAGGTTATCTAGTACCGTTGCCTAAGTTTCGTCATAATGGTGAGCATGAGAACTGAACAATCTGTACAAACTGCTGTTTGCGTCTGGTCTTTGGGACTGCTGCTGTTTCTAGCGGTGCCTACTAATGCTCAGCGGGTTTTGAGTCCGCAGCTTGTATCTGAGGAAATTGTTTCGGCGGCACAGCCTTGTGATGTGCAGGCGGTTTTGCAAGATCTGTCTCAGGCAGACGTGGTGTATCTAGGGGAAACGCATGATAGTGCGGCAGACCATGAAGCACAGTTGCAGATTATTCAATCGCTGCATGAGCAGAATCCGAGAATGGCGATCGCTCTGGAAATGTTTCAGCGTCCTTATCAATTGGTGCTGGATCAGTATCTAGCGGGAGAAATTTCAGCAGAGGAGTTGCGGCAGCAGAGTGAGTTTGACCAGCGGTGGGGGTTCTCCTGGGGGTACTATGAGCCAATTCTGGAATTTGCTCAGGCTAACGGGTTGCCTGTGATTGCCTTGAATACGCCTACCGAAGTTACTCGTCGGGTGGCAGACAAAGGTTTGGGTGGATTGTTGGAAAGCGATCGCCAGTGGATTCCGCCTGAGTCAGAGATTCGGACGGACAATGATCAGTATCGGCAAATGCTCCAGGAGGTTTTTGCAGGCGTTCATCATGGGCACGGCAATGGTGGCAGCTTTGACAACTTCTTTTTGGCGCAGGTGCTTTGGGATGAGACGATGGCGGAGGGAGTTGCCGACTTTGTGGCAGAAAATCCAGACCATCAGGTGGTGGTGTTGGCGGGGCGAGGACACATTGTTTACGGCTATGGGATTCCAGATCGGGTGGCGCGTCGGCTTGCAGGGGCGGAGTTTAGCCAGCGATCGCTCCTACTTCACCCACCCGAAGATCTGGTGAATGAGGACTCGGCAGAAGGAGTGGCGATCGCCGACTACTTCTGGTTTTTGGAATAGATCTCTCTAAAAATTCCGTTCTTGGTTTCGCTGCCGATCACCAGTGCGTCCAAGATTTCAAACTGCCACTGATAGAGAGAGCTTTCAGCGTGAGCAGCAATGTTTCTCAACTTGTTGATCTGGTCGATGGCGGATGCAGCAGCGATCGATCCGGCATTGAACCATTCTGCTAAAGGATGTTTCCAGCGGGTGAGAAAGGTTGTTAATTTTTGGCGATCGCTTTGACTCACTTGTTTACCAAAGGACACCATACAGTACAAGTCATCATCTTCAGACTCACTACTGCGCTTTAGTGCATCGTCTCGAAAGGAGTACCACTGAGCGGCAATTAGAGGGGGTAACATACCCAATGTGTATTTTTTGCGATTACCCAATACCACACCACCAATTTCATCTGAGCCACCATTAGTTAAGAGGAACTGGTGTAGAGATTTGAAGAAGGGATGAATGATCTCTCGCTCAACGGCAAAACCCAATCGCAATCCTGCTTCTGAGTAATCGGCAATTTGTGCAGTGAAGCCTTCTGAGCGAATAATTTCGTGATTCTTATACGCAAAGTAGAGATCTTTTTGGCTGCGCTGATCGAGAGAAGACCAGATCAGTTCTCCTACTTTTGATTTAACCTGACGGCGAATGTGTTCCAGGTCAAGCTGTGTGGAGTGGCTCAGTTCAGTCTGCAAGCGAGCAATGTGAGATTCGTGTGCTTGAATTGCCGCTTCCCTTGCCTGCAAGTCGGTTTGCAACGTTTGAAACTGGTGCTGCTGCTCGCTGGAAAGCTGGCTAAGTTCCTGGTTGAGCAATTCGACCTGCTGATGGAGTGTTTCGATTTGCCGATTCTTTTCAATCAAAAGCTGATCTTTTCCTTGAATTAACTGGCTTTTTTCGGATAGTTCTAATGCGCTTAGAGCGGCTCTAATTAAGTTAAAGTAGTGCGGTAAAGAAACGTCTACTTCTTTTGCCTCTTCGCGTCTTTTGCCTAACAGTCCAATTCTTTGGCGCGGTTGAACGGCTAATACTTGACCTTCGGAGTTCTTGATTCTTAACTCTTTGAAGTCACTAGTGCGAGAAATGATGCAGCTATATTTGCGCTTGCTGTAGTAAAACTCAACCTGATTGGGTAAAGCTGAATCTGCTTCATCTGGTTCTGAGTCTGTCTCACTATCTAAATCGGTAGAATTTTCATTTGCAGGTTGAAAAAAACCTGATGGAACTGCTGGATCAAGCGGCTCAATCGTGTATTGGGCTTCCCTGTGAATGTGAGACTCAATCGTGTAGCGAATCAAAGATTCGGGGTTGTTGGAATGGGGCTGTTGCTTTCGAGAAAAAGCTTCGGTTAGCTTCCTGGAAAGTGCCTGGGCGGGAGAAACTGCTGAGGTCACCCCATTTCCATTTCCCACATTTTCACTTCCCCCTGTCCCATTTCCCTCTGTTCTATGGGGCAGCACTGGGGGCAAGTCAGAACCCTCAGGCAGCCTGATTCCAACCAGTTCTAGCTCAACGTTTTTTTCGCCATTCCACTCATTTAGGCGCAGTCGGTAAGCGGCATCAAGTCGCTCTGGCAGTGGATAATATTCGCCCCAGCGCCAGGCGATCGCCTTCATCTTCTTTCCCTGCGTTTGTCCATCCTGAGTAACCGTTAGCTTCAGGTGCGCTTGCTCTCGCCCGATTGTCTGCTGATCGACCACGCGCAAGTTGGGTGTCCAGAAGATCGGGTCAGGGTTTTCAATGCCGCACGGGTGAAGTGCGTCAATTTGCTCATACAAATTCAGGTTTAACTGGCTCAGGTCAGCCTGCACGTCAACAGAGACTAGCGGCTTCAAATGTTCGGGCTGAAGCTGATGGCTGGCATAAAGTTGCAGGCGCGATCGCCACTCGTCCAGATTCGCTGCCTTCATGGAAAAGCCACCTGCTGCCCGATGTCCACCAAACCTTTCCAGCACGTCTCCACAAAACTGAAGCGCCTCAAACACATGGAATTCGGGAATGCTGCGGGCTGATCCCCGGATCTTTTCTCGCTCGTCATCCTCGTAGGTGCCAATGAAGACGGGCACTCCATAGCGCTCAACCAGCCGTGATGCGACGATGCCGATTACGCCGTGATGCCAGTCCGGTTGCACAACTACCAGTACGCGATCGCGCTGTGGGTCAAACTGGCTTTGCTCACACCAGGCGATCGCCTCCTGCTCAATTTGTTCACATAGCTGTTGACGCAGTTGGTTGACCTGCTCACACGCCATCGCTAGTTCGAGCGATCGCCCCTCATCGTCCGTAGTCAGCAACTCAATCACCATCTGGGGATCAGAGATACGCCCGACCGCATTGATGCGTGGACCTAAGCGAAACCCGATCGCTTCTGGCTTCAGCGCCTTCTCATTACTCAGCCCTGCTACTTGGATTAGCGCCCGGATGCCCGTCAGTTTAGATTTGGGCAATAGCTTTAGCCCTCGCTTCACCCAGCGGCGATTCACTCCCGTTAGCGGAGCTAGGTCAGCAATCGTGCCCAGGGTGAAAAGCTCAATCAGTGGCGTGGTCAAGTCCTGCGTTTTTTTCAAGCATTGCGCTAGACAAACCGCCAGAATATAAGCTACACCCACACCTGCAACGCCTCGATAGGGCGACTCTTCGTGGATCAGCTTGGGGTTGAGGATAGCGTTGGCGGGCGGCAGTTGTTCTGGAATGTCGTGGTGGTCGGTGACGATGACGATTAGCCCCAGTTCTCTGGCTCTAGCGATCGGCTCATAGGCAGCGATGCCGTTGTCTACGGTGAGAACCAGCTTCACCCCTTCCTCGTGAAATTCCTCGACGATGCGCTGGTTGATGCCGTAGCCTTCCTGCATTCGACTGGGAATGGCGTAGTCTACGTCGGCACCGAGGAATTTGAGCGATCGCATCAGCAGTGCCGTGCTGGTCATTCCGTCTGCGTCATAGTCGCCGCAGATCGCGATTCTTTGTTGAGTGGCGATCGCCCACATCAGCAGTTCCAGAGCGATCGTCAGGTCAGGAAACTCCTCAATCGGTGAAGGCAACAGTTGGGCCTCCGGGTTGAGAAATGTCTGAGCCGCCTCTGCTGTCTTAATTCCCCGGTTGATTAAAACCTGTGCCAGCAGGGGCGAGAGTTGCGTCATCTGAGCTAGCCTTGCCGCCTGCTCTGCCTGCTGTGCTGCAATCTGCCATCGCTGTTGAGGAATGGGCCATCGCCGCAGCGCCCGAATCGCCTGTGATTGGGGCTGTCTGGCACGAGCAGATTGGGCGCGAGCCGATGAGGTCAGGTCAGGAAGAGGCAGGTCTGGCACGAGTACGACTTCGGAATCAGAACATGAATACTACTCAAAGGATTAGATAAACATAATCCAATGGGCGTTGTCCACTCTTGTGTAGCGTTCATGAGGTGCTGAGGTCACTGTTGCATATAAAAGGATGCTTGATACGAATTTGCGCCTTTCATATTTGACGAATGATTTTCGTAGGGGCACAGCAATGCCGTGCCCCTACAGTCCATCTACGCTTTTTAGCTCACGCTGGCTGAGAAGAACTCATTGTGAAGCTGACTGAGATGAGAGAGATAAAGCTCACTCAACTGACTGGCGACGCCGTCCCAGCTAAAGCGCGCCTCGACCCGTTGCCGACTAGCTTTGCTTAACTGATCGCGCCAGGTTGGGTCAGCCAAAATGCGACCGATCGCCGCTGCAAACGCAGCTTCATCCTGAGCAGGAGCCAGCAATCCTGTTTCCTCTGGTACAACGGTAAACTGTAGCCCACCCACGTCACTCGCAACAACGGGCGTGCCGCTTGCCATTGCCTCGATCGCCACTAAACCAAACGGTTCATAGTGACTGGGCACCACACAGACATCTGCGGCGGCATAGTAGGTGGGGAGTTGAGTATGGTCAAGGCGACCGACAAACTCAGTGCGATCGCCCAACTTTAACTCATTCACAATTCCCTCAATCCGTTCCCGCTCATCTCCATCGCTTTGTCCGGGGCGACTGCCACCTGCAATCATCAGTTTGAAATCAGAGTGCTGCCGGACTTCAGGATAATTGACCGCTCTCACCAGAGTTTCAATGCCTTTGCGCGGATCAAAGCGTCCGACATAAAGCACTACTTTGGTTTCGGGTGAAATGCCTAACTGTTGTCGAGCAGTTTGGCGATCGACTGCACCAAAGCGACGAATGTCTGTTCCACAGGGAATGATGTCGATGTTGCCTTTGGTGGAAACAAGCGATCGCATGTGGTCTCGCTCCTGAGGGCTGGTTGCCACCACGCAATCTACCGTTTCTAGACAAGTTTTCTCAATGGATAAACGAGTGCTGGCAATTAAAGGAACTGTCGTGGAAGCCTGATACTTTACCGCTCCTAGAGAGTGGTAAGTGTGAATCTGTTTAATAGGTTGCCGCTTCCTTAATTCCATTCCGACCCAGGAAGAGAGCCAATAGTTTGTGTGAACCAGCGGATAAACGATGCCCTCCTGCTGCTGAAAACTCAAAAACGCTTCTACAAACTCTGGTAAATAATCAAATAACTTATTACGTCCCACAAATTTCTGTGGTCCAGCCGTCAGGCGAATTGTGCGACAGCCAGGGCTATGCTCAACAATTGCTTCCTGGGTTGGCTCAGCTCGACGGGTAAACATGTCTACCTGCCAACCCTGTTTAGCTAATGCTTCTCCAACTTGTCTAACGTAGACATTTTGTCCACCAGCTTCCTCTTTTCCAATCTTCACAGCAGGATCGCCGTGAACAGAAATGAGAGCGATCTGCCCTTTTTTTGTAGAAAACATTGTTTTTATGGGGGTTTAAGACACTACCAACCGTTCCTCATTAAAGAGGGTAGGAGTTTCATGCTGAGCCCTCATCGCTCTCAGGAAAGAAATATTTTCATACAAATCTGTAGATTTGCATTCAGTTAAATTCATTTTGAGACCAGCCTGCCGCCCAAAACGGCAGCTCTACAACTGGCTCTACAACTAATGAGATAACAGTTTAATTAATCAATAATTCTTGCTCTGCTAGGATGCCTCTACACGTAGGAGGGGAACCTATTAGTCTCTTCAAACTTCTTTTTGTGAGAAACAAAATTTTCTGTGAGATAAAGGCTTTTGGTTTTTGATTTTCACGTTATCCTTCTTCAACGAGAAGTTTGCAACATATGAAGAGCTTGGTGAATTGGGTTGAAGTGCGAAGCTCCTTGCCAATCTGGGTTCTACTATTTTTAATACGAATTACTTTTAATTAAGTCCATCTATTTAATTAGCTCTTTAGAAATACTTGAATCTAATAAATTTCTTGAAGAACTTGAAACTTTGAATTATGGCCTGGGGTAGAGGGTTAAACGAAGCGCGTCCGATAAGCTAGTAAATAACAAGGTAAACAAAGTTGCCTTGAATCAAGCTAGAAGTTTCAGATGTCCAGGCATTCAATTGCAGGCGTTCTTGACTTCACAGGCAAAATAACAAAAAGCGAGGAAATGTTATGAGTTTAGAAGATAGAGCAAAAGCAACTGGCAAAAACATTGAGGGTAAAGCCCAAGAAGCAATGGGAAACATAAGTGGCGACCCCAAAGATCAAGCTGAAGGTAAGGCAAAGCAAACCGAATCCGAAGCTCGCCACTCCGTGGAAGACGTAAAAGACGCTGTTAAGCGCAATATCGACTAAACGCGAATTTAATCAGTTTGAAGCTTAGCCCTTAGGATGTTGGGTAGGTACTTTGCCTACCCAACCTGATTAAGTTCTGAACCTATCATCTGAGCTTCTTACGCAATTTCATACAACAACATTGAAGTCAGTTTTTAATAGGAGATGTTGATGAGCTTTCTTCAACATGGTCGGAAAGTCTTTACAGCTTTGGTGCTCGCTCTAGTACTTACTTTTACGACAGCCTGCGGAACAGCAACTCAAGCCCGCCAAAGCCCATCTGCTACCCAGCCAAACGTGGCATATTCTCAGCTTGAGCGGGGCAATACGACCTCCGGTCAGAGCTTTGGGGATTGGGTAATCCAAACCAGTCACGGTTTGATTCGAGATGCCTATGTGCGGGATAACGACAAGCTAGGCGCAGTAATTTCGTCTGATGTTCGTCCCAATGAAGTTCGTACTTTAGCGCGATCGCTCGCGCAGGGGTTCCACAATAACTTCCCCAATCGCAATTTGACGGTCTTGATGTATGCCCCCGACAAGCAGTTGATCTTAACTGCAAAGTACGATAATCAATCTCATCAGATTGAGTATCAGTAGTTTAAGGGTTTGATCATTAGTTCAACCCATTTGAGAGGGCAATCCTTCAGGAATTGTTCAAACAGGTTTTGAAAAAGAGGTCATTTGCATGACAAGTAGCAATGAATATAAGCGTCAGATCATGAATGATTTGGCGAAGGGCAATGTAGAGCCCTTAGACAGTGACTCTGAAAAAGTTGCTGATAATTATCAAAGCTTTGACGATTTTGCTCAGCGCTCTTCCCGAGATGAGCGACGGCAACTGTTTAGCCGTTCATTTAATTCTGAACGGGTTCCGTCTAGCCAGATGGAACCTGAATTGCAAAAAGCGATCGCCCAGATTAAGCCAAACGAACGGGACGACGTAGCACGCGACTTGCTTAAGCACTTTAAAGAGCGTGGTTTGCACGACCGCGATCTAGAGCGCCAGTTGGGACTCTCAACTCACCACGCCAGCAAGATGTCGGCTGATGATGTGAGTCGTCTTATCGCGTTTTCCTACCATAGCCACCCAGATATTTTCCATGAGGTTCTGGCAGACCAGCCTGCAATCGTTAAGTTTCTCAGTAACCCCGTTGTCGGGGCTGCGCTGGGGGCGGTTGCTGCAAAATGGATGGGTAAGCACAGATAACGTTTAACCCTCTCAGATCTATTTCAAGAGATTAAGGTTACAAATAGAAGGGCAAGCCGCCTCGTGGTTTGCCCTTCTATTTGTAACCTTTTCTATAGCTCCTGACTTTCTCCTACTTTTTCATGCAGATCAAGGGGAAGGAGTGATCTACTGTGGATGTAGATATAGATCGCTACTTCACGCTGCACCATGAAAGCCTCCATCTGTAGAATATGTCTGTTTATACTCGGCTTTATCTTAACCGTTGGGATTAGCAGCCAATCTCTGCCCGCTTACTCTACAGAAGTGGCCGTCGTGCCAGAAGCGGGCGCTCGCATTGCAGAAGTTGAGCAGCTTTGGCGCGGACAGTACGAAACTTATTTCGGCAATCAGCTTGTTGGTACTCCTTTAACAGCCGAGCAAATTTCAGCAACGTTAGGACGACTCAACAGTGAGACGGACAAAAACTTCGCGTTGATCTATGCCTTCCCCCAGCCTGAAGAGTTAGAGCTGTTATTAGTCATTCCTGAAACACCATCCGTGCGGGTAACAGTGCCAGAAGCTGGACAGCAAGAATTGTTAGAAGTGGCAAATGAATTTAAGACAGCAGTCTCTCGACCAACTGGTGCAAGAAGGGACTTAACTTCTGCAAAACAGCTTTATGATTGGCTGATTGCGCCTCTGGAACCGCAGCTTCAAGCCCAAAATATTGATACTCTAATTGTGTGCGGTGGAGCAATTTTGCGATCGCTTCCCTTCGCAGCCCTCCATGATGGACAACAGTTCTTAGTAGAAAAATACAATCTTGGACTGGTGCCAGCTTTTAACCTGATCAACCAGCAGCACAGCAACTTTAGGAACGAGAAAGTACTGGCAATGGGTGCCTCTGAGTTTCAGGCAATGCCCACACTTCACGCTGTTCCTTTAGAGCTTTCCACTATCACACAAGATATCTGGCAAAGTGAAGTGTTTTTGAATCAAGAGTTTACGTTGAACAATCTGGCTGAACAGCTTGAATCAGGGGAATTTGGCATCGTTCACCTGGCAACTCACGCTCAGTTTCGACCCGGAACGCCAGAAAACTCATACATTCAACTTTGGCAAAACGATAAACTCACTTTAGATCAACTGCGCCAGTTAGACTGGAGTGAGTTGCCCGTTGAGCTACTGGTGTTAAGTGCTTGCCAGACTGCTTTGGGCGATCGCCAGGCAGAGCTAGGGTTTGCCGGACTGGCGTTTCAGGCAGGGGTGAAGTCTTCCGTTGCAAGCCTGTGGCAGGTGAGCGATCTGGGTACCTTGGCATTAATGCGAGAGTTTTATTGGCAGTTGGCGAACCCAGAAGTCACGACCAAAACAGAAGCCCTACGAAGAACACAAATTGCTATGCTGAGTGGAAATGTGAGGATTGAGGATGGACAAATTTTCACCTCAGCAGGAATACTACCTTTGCCCGAAGACCTGGAGCAGTTTCAAAACCTCGATTTATCTGCTCCCTACTACTGGTCAGCATTTACCCTGGTTGGTAGCCCCTGGTAATATCTATACTCCGCTGAACGTGAAAATGAACTAACCGGAGCGGGATCAAGATGGTTGGATGGCAAACGTCAGCAAGAACCCCGCCACGTAGGTGACATTGCGATTATTCCAGCGGGAACTGCCCATCGCTGTAGTTGGGACACCCCAGTGCAATTTGTTGTTCTGGCGATAGAGCCTACATTGCTTCAACGGGTAGGACAGGACTAGGTTAATCCAGATCAAATTGAATTAATTCCACGTTTTGCAACTGAATCGGATGCTTTGATTCAAAGTATTATTTCTACCTTAAAAGCAGAAGCAGAAATAGAGGGTATAGGTAGCCATTTATTGGTAGATAGTTTCAAAACTACACTGGCAATTCACCTGTTGCGACACTATTGCACCACAAAACCTAACCTTTCTAACAATTCTGGTAGCCTATCCCAAGCAAAGCTGCGGCAGGTGACAGATTACATCAACGAACAGTTGCATCAAGACTTGAAGCTGAGTGAGATAGCAGCGATCGCCCAACTCAGTCCTTATCACTTTCTGCGACTGTTTAAGCAAAGCACAACACTCACACCCCATCAATACATTTTGCAGCGTCGGGTTGAGAGAGCTAAATCTCTATTGCAGCACAGTGAACTTAGCATTGCCCAAATCGCAACTCGGGTAGGCTTCGCTGATCAAAGTCATTTTACTCGATGCTTTAAACGTGCGCTTGGCATGACCCCTAAGCAATGGCAGGGGCGATCGCAATAATATTCAAAAACTCCGCAACTTTTTTCGGCGTTGCTGAAACCGTAATGGTTAAGTAGGTAGAGGAATAGCTCGATACTTCAAATAGTGAAGCAGCAAACGGAGTGAACATTTCAACATCTCAAGGGATTTGGAGTAGCACAAGGTTTTACGGTG
>NZ_JACJPJ010000073.1:0-4099 GCF_014696015.1 Oculatella sp. FACHB-28
CTGCATCATCTCCTCTAGGTCTCGGTAGCTGAGGGAATAACGGCAGTACCATCGCACATTCAACAGGATGATTTCGGGCAGAAAGTGCCGCCACTTAAACACAGAAGCAGTAGACATAAGAGGAGGAGAAGGCAAGGTTAGGTCTATTTACCTTACCACTCACCAGTTTTTGCGACATAACCATTTACTACGAGTTACGGCAACACTTGGGCAAGATTTTCCACCAGTTGGCTCGGCAGAAGGAGTGCCGCATTAAGGAAGGGCAATTGATGGTAGACCATGTGCATATGTTGCTCTCTATCCCTCCCAAGTATTTGGTTTCTCAGGTTGTGGGATTTATCAAGGGTAAAAGTGCGATTGCGATTGCTCGAACCTACTTGGGGAAACGGCAGAACTTTACAGGACAGCATTTCTGGGCGAGAGGATACTACGTGTCGACGGTCGGACGAGATGAAGCAATTGTGCGGCAATACATTCGAGATCAGGAGAAGGAGGATCAGCGCTTGGAGCAATTGAAACTATGAAGCGAGGGATGATAGTGAAAAAGCCGCTTTGAGGGTTCAAACTGGCGAAGGTGTCATATGCCGCCACTCAATCACTAGAACCTTTGCTTCTAAAAGGTTTTAAGAAAAGAACCATGAAGCTTCTCTCAGAACTCCATATTTAGTGGTTACCTGCTGTACCAATTAGCTTTTCTAGATTAATTGGTACAGTTTTGGACAACGCTGTCATACGGGTTGCAAGCTGCAAAAACTAGAAGGGTTTAATTAGTACACATCAAACTGGTTGAATTACCCCTCCCAAAGTGAGAACTGGCGTGAAAATCAGAAAAGTCTCCTGAGACCCTGGCTCCGCTTAAATTCCCGAGGTCATGTGGCGGTAGATGACAGCTTCGCCAGTTTGAACCCTAGATCATCCCTCTCTCTCTAAATCTCAAGCCCTACGTCAGGCGCAACTCACACTCATCAGTCATCCAAATTACAATCAGCCCTCCTACTGGGTACCTTACGTATTGCTAGGAAATTGGCTCTAACTCACTAGAACATCAAAGTTCTAACTTTAAAGCTTTGGTGAAGTACCCAAAAAACATTAGAATTTCTACCCAAATGAGTAAGGATTACCTCAGATACACTGCTAGTTCATAGATAGGAACTGTTCCCTCCAAACTATGGTGAACTCTCCTTGTCGTGTAGTATCTCTCTGCCGTTTATACACCTATAACTATGACTCTCAAAGCCATTCAGACGCAGTCCTCGATCGCTCTAGTTGGAGCAACATGTTTTGTATTGGGAACTGGGTTTCCTGCTGTTGCATTTAGTCCTGAACCGGTCTTCGATCAGGTTGATCGTTTTAGTACTACCATTCCCACTGCTACAGGTGTAAATGAAGCTGATATTTACTATCCCGTTTCGTCACCAGACACCTCTGTCGATTCATTGCCTATTGTTCTCCTATTGCAAGGTGCATTAGTGGATAAGGCAGACTACTCCAACTTCGCAAGCAATGTGGCTCAATATGGTTTTGCAGTAATTGTGCCAAATCATGTCAGAACTTTAACTGATCCAACTACAGGGCAAACATTCACCGGCTTCTTTGCAGAGCAGCAACAAGTTAGCGATGTTCTTGCGTTTGCAACTGCCACCAACACAAATCCGACCTCTCCGATCGCCAATCTGTTAGATCCTGACAAACTAGGACTGGTTGGACATTCATTCGGTGGAGCTGTTGGGTTAAGTTCCATTCAAGATATCTGTTTTCCTTCTCTTTGCACTGACCAGTTCTCGCGACCCGAAGAACTCATGGCAGGAGTTTTTTACGGCACAACCTTTAGAGATCCTCGATTGGGTGGCAACATTCCCCCAATCAAGAACGACGGAATTCCCGTTGCCTTAGTTGCTGGCGATCGCGATGGTGTTGTGGGTGATTTTGCAGCCGTTGAAGCAACCCATGAGCAGATCCAAGATCCACCCAAAGCACTAATCACCATACAAGGTGCCAATCATTACGGCATCACCAACGAAGACAGCCCCCGCGACCCCGTTCGACCCACCTTAGACCAGGATGTTGCAACAGAGGCGATCGCTCGCTGGAGCGGACTATTTTTACGAGCATCTCTGCTCAATGATGCCGATGCACTGGACTACATCTACAACACAGGAGATGCGCTAGATGAAAACGTCAGCGTCACCAGTGAGGCGGCAACAGTTCCAGAACCAACCTCGTTCCCAGGCATCCTAGCTTTTTGTATTATCGGTGTTGCCTGGAAGCTGAGGCGCAGCAAAAAGAACAAATTACATCTTTAATAACACCAATAGCCTGCTAAAACAATTTGGGCAGATCCGAGGAATCCTACTGTTGATCTACTTAGAGGATGTTTGGAAAGTAGCAAAACGGGTCAGTATGTAGAAAAGCTTCCTGGGTATTAGGCTGAACATATCAAAATCCAAACAGCCCTCCAGGAAGCCATGACTCTAGCCTACGTGAGCGAACTGACGCTTGAACAATACGAATTGTTTGAAGGTCTCATCACCCGTAAATCCAACTGTGGTAGACCTCGTAGCGTTAACCTGATGTTGGTGCTGCAAGCCATCTTGTATGTGTTGGTGAGCGGTTGGGTTGTGTCGCAAAAACTTATTAAGGGCAAACGATCGGTGTCGTTTGCATTCCCTTAAGCAGCAATTTCAAAGATCGCTTCGATAAATTTCACTCCAGGCATACTGACCCCTTGTTTGACTCCTTTTACTTGTCCTTTGCGAATCATATTCATCACTTCGATTCCGCTCAACGTTCTTCTTGCCGTATTGAACGTCTTAAATCCCATCATCGGTTTCACGATGCGCTTGATATTCCGATGATCTTGCTCAATCACATTGTTCAAATATTTGCTTTGCCTTAATTCGCTCTCTTCTCCAATTGTCTCCTCTGCCTTAAGCGTCTCTATTGCTACTGGGTAAGCGGCATTCTTGTCTACTGTGATCACCCGTGGAGGCTGAGTGTGCTGACCCTTGAGCACTTTGCGAAAGAATCTTGTCGCTGCCTTGCCATCCCGCTTGGCGCTTAGCATAAAGTCGAGGGTATTGCCGAGCAACCAAATTCAACTCGGCAGCTTTAAGCTGAAATTCACCGGGCCAGCAAAGTATTTGGGCAAGAAGAATCTGTTGGCATTTGACTTTACCCAAGTGCAGCTTGAACTTGGCGATCGGTCGTTGTTCACGGCGGATTTTCGAGGGGGCAAGGCGAAAAAGGCGGCGTTTGAGCAAATTGCGATTACAAAGCTACCCTTCTTTGCTTTTTTCTTGGTGACCGAGGAATTCATCGCAGCACGAGGGCGGGGGGGCGGTCTAGCGCTGTGGATTCAATAGCCGTCTGATGTGGATGAGCAAATGATTTGGCGCAATTAGCAAATGAATGGCGTAAGTCCCTGACCTTATGTTGAGCAAACATTCTGGGCTTTAAGGGTAGGATATTGATGCTCCTTGTCTTGCCTTGTCTCAAGATCTAGAAGCCTCAAATAATAGTGGTTTCAAAGGTTTAGAAAGCGCGCAACTGATTTGCTAATTGCGTAAGTTCTACTGCTCAGCCACATCAGAATTTAGATGCGTTCGCCCTACGTAAGAGCCCAATCTGAGTGCAGTTTGCAGAGCGTGCTAATTTCTCGCGATTCAACCACCCAGCATCATCGCACGATATTGGCTAGGTGGGGTTCCGGCCCAGCGCTTAAATGCGATCGAGAAGGCTGCTTCTGATTGATAGCCCACTCGGCTGGCTACAGTTCCAATGTTGCCAGTTTCATCGAGCAGCAGTCCAGCAGCGACGTGCATCCGCCACGCGGTCAGATAGCTCAGCGCACCCTGTCCGACTAGAGAACTGAATCGCTGTGCAAAGACGGCTCTCGAACAGCCAGCCTCTTGGGCAAGCGCTTGCAATAGACTTCCTGCACGAATATAAAGTGAGTGTGGCAGTTGAGGATCGCAGCGAAGCAAGATAGCTTCTGAATAGAAGCTAATGTCAGAAGCAGATATGCGATATAACGAGTTGGAGCATCTATCGAAGCGCCACTTTAAGCGCTTGTGTGGGGTCAACCGTGAAACGTTTAGCG